>DAOORH010000091.1:0-9894 GCA_035389145.1 Cellvibrio sp. | reverse complement strand
GCAATTTATCCCTATTGCCGAGGAGAGTGGATTAATTATCCCTATCGGAAACTGGGTATTACTAGAAGCGTGCAAACAATGGCGTGAATGGCACGATCAAACGAAGCGCAGCCTTCCTATCGCCGTCAACATTTCAGCCCAACAATTTCAAGACCCTGCATTTTTAATGCACGTTCAATCGGCACTTGCACGCTTTCAAGTGCCACCTGAAATGATAGAGCTCGAAGTCACTGAAGCGGTAGCAACGCATGACCCTGAAAGTGCTGTAGCTTCCATGCAAGCCTTAAAAAACATTGGAGTTACCATTGCTATTGATGACTTTGGTACAGGCTATTCTTCACTGAGTTACTTAAAGCGCTTCCCAATAGATACATTAAAAATTGACATTGCATTCGTGCGCAACATTCATACATCTAAAGATGACGAAGCCATCGCAGGTATGATTCTGGCTCTAGGCAAACATCTAAAGTTAAAAGTAGTTGCAGAGGGTGTAGAACTGCAAGAGCAACAATTGCTCTTGGCGGCAAAAGGGTGCGATATTTTTCAAGGCTATTTATTCAGCAAGCCTCTTCCTGCCGCGCAATTTGGGGAACACATCAACGCCAGCTAGCCGCTAATCATCACTCAAAGGCACCTTCATCTCTGCTGCAACAAATCGCTTTTTAGTAAAAGTGATACTTTCGTGATAACTCGGAACTTATTAAGGAATAGAATCGAGCCAACGAAATAACACAGAGGTTTTCCATGCGCTCTTCAATCTATTTTTGCACTCTATGCGTTGCGTTACTCAGTGCTTGCGGCGGCGGGTCTTCAAACAGCATAGCTCCCAGTGCGGCTAGCAGTTCTAGCCTATCGGCATCCTCTAGCTCGTCTCAATCCAGTTCACCTCAATCAAGCTCAGCACAATCCAGCAGCTCATCATCGGCAATGGCTACGCTCACCGGCACTTTGACCGGTGCCATTAAAGGGCTGAAATACAAAACTGCAACGCAAATGGGCGAAACCAATAGTAAAGGTGAGTTTAGTTATCTTGAAGGCGAAACCATTAGCTTTTCAATTGGCGACATAAAACTACCCACAATTACCGCCCAACAAGTGGTGTCTGCTTACACACTGGCCAGCAACGATGCTCTAGATAGCACGGTAGCCCTAAATATAACGCGCTTGCTACAAACATTAGATCAAGATGGTAATTACGATAACGGCATAGAAATCACGGCTATGGCCCACACTATCGCAACCGGCATGACGGTAGATTTTAGCAGCTCACGTTTTGTAGATGAGGTTGCAAATTTAGTCTCCACCAGCGGTGCAACACAAACGGTGTTAACAAATGCAGAAATGGCTCAAAACAATTTATTAACATCTCTCAGTGGCTGTACTAAAAATCATTCTACTATTGGCCAAACCGCCACCTTAACAACGCGCTCACATGGCGTAGCAGGCAAAGCAACAATCATTAATGACTGCACCATAAAAATGACCAATTTCAGCTTTGACGGCGGCGGGCTAGATGTTCTGTTCTATGGTGGCATCAATGGTAACTACAAGTCAGGCATACCCTTAGGCGAACAGCTATTAGGGAAGAAATTTAACCAAGCCACCTATTTAATATCGCTACGAAAAGGTGATCTTGATAAGCTCAACAGCTTAAGCGTTTGGTGTGTGGATGTAGATGTGAGTTTTGGAGATGGAAGCTTTATAAAGCCTTAAAAAGCGCCATCAATACGTTGGTTAGATTTACATAAAATTTCAATATGGATCACACTATGCACCTTGCGTCTGTGAATGAACTGCAACCGGAAAAAATTCGACGCTTTTTAATCGTTGAGGACGAGCATGATCTTGCAAACTTAATTCAACTTCATCTTCAAGATTTTCGCGCCGATATAACCCTTGTGGATCGCGGCGACATTGCACTTCAAAAAGCCGTGAGCGAACCGTGGGATTTAATGATATTAGATTTGCGTTTACCCGGTATGGATGGGTTAGATGTCTGCCGAGAATTGCGTGGTCGCGGTATGGAGTTCCCCATAATGATGCTAACTGCACGCACAACAGAGTTAGATCGTGTACTGGGTTTGGAACTAGGTGCAGACGATTACCTTACAAAACCATTCAGCTCACTAGAACTCGTGGCTCGAGTAAAGGCCTTGTTAAGGCGCAGTGAACGCAACAATGCCAAACCAGCTGAAAACATTAATCAACTTAGCATCAAACACTTAACGATTGATAAATTACAGCGCAGTGTATTTAGCCATAACACACCCATTGAACTAACAGCACGTGAATTTGATTTGTTGTGGTTTTTTGCTACACACCAAGGGCGAGTCTTTCGTCGCACGGAATTGTTGGACTCGGTATGGGGCTATGGGCATGAAGGTTATGAGCACACTGTAAACAGCCACATAAATCGCCTGCGCGCTAAAATTGAACCCGACTCAGCAAATCCTCAACTACTTCACACTGTCTGGGGCGTAGGGTATAAGTTTTGTGAGGTAAATCTATGAGCCATTTATTTTCCGGTTTATGTGCGCGTTTAGCACTCGCCTTTGTTGCACTATTTTTCTTAGTGGGCTTTGCTTTTTTTGCGCTCACTAATTGGAGCAACAATCGCTACTACCAAGAAATAACCCAACACTTAAATAAAAGTTTGGCCATGTACATTGCACAGCGCGAACCATTAATTCGACACGGTGTTGTAAATGAGCGAGCCATGAAAGAGCTAGGTGCCTTGGTTATGGTGGTCAACCCTATTGTTGAAGTCTATTTGCTAGACACGCAAGGAAAAATACTCTCTCATTCAGTTCCTGCCGACACAATCATACGCTCCAGCGTAACAATGGATCCAATTAAAACACTGCTCTTAGGAAAAACACCCTACCCAATTACCGGTGATGACCCGCGTTCGCTCAATAGCAATCGTGTTTTTTCTGCATTTCCCATTACCGATGGCACCACTACTGCGGGCTATCTCTATGTCATTTTGGGCGGACAAACCTATCAAACACTTACGCAATCTTTGCGTAGCAGCTACATAGTTCAACAAAGCCTAGCCGGCTTAGCAGCGCTCACCCTATTTGCTATTGCAGGGGCTGTATTAATCTTTGCCGCACTCACCAGCCCGCTGCGAAAACTCGCAAAGGCAATGAATGAATTTCAATTGAACGAATTAAAATCTCCTGCCATTAATCAAAATGAAGGTGATGAAATACAGTACTTAACAAACACATTTATCGCCATGCGCCAACGAATTAATGACCAACTAGAGCGACTACAAGAAACAGATCGGCTTAGGCGCGAACTCATTTCAAATGTTTCTCACGATTTGCGTACCCCAATGTCATCCATGCAGGGCTACTTAGAAATGTTAATGCGCCCTAACATTACCGCCAACGAGCGAAAAAACTATATCGAAATCGCCTATAAACACTGCGGTCGGCTTACTCAGTTGGTAAAAGAATTATTTGAGCTCAGCAAATTGGATGCAGGCAGAATCAGCCCTCAATACGAAAACTTTTCACTCGCCGAATTATTGCAGGATGTTGCCCAGAAATTTTCATTAGCGGCACACAATAAAGACATTACGATCACCACACCAAACAGTTCGCAGTTATTTATGGTGAATGCAGACATAGGTTTGATTGAGCGCGTGCTAGAAAACCTAATTGACAACGCTTTACGCTATACCCCAACAGGAGGAAGGATCCAACTATCACTGACCCAACAACAAACCCATGTAGACGTAGGTATTCAAGATACCGGCATCGGTTTAACCGAAGAGGATATCCCCCATATTTTTGAACGCTATTATCGCGGCCAGAAACCAACGGAGTATCAAGAACAGAGCACAGGGCTTGGGCTGGCGATAGTGAAACGTATTTTGGAATTGCATAACAGTGTCATCAGCGTTGAGTCACAACTCAACCAAGGAACTTGCTTTAGGTTTCCGTTACCGGTCACTCAACATAAATACGCCGCATAAGCCCTTCTCAACAATAGAAGATATCCTAACTCAACATTATTGGCAGCTTGTACTTCAAAACAAGCTCGCCTGCCTCAGGGTTTATGACTGCGCGATACGCCACAACCTCAACACCATTCGCAATCGCCTCACGCAACGTTTTTCCATAAACGGGATCAATCGCATCTGCTGGTTCAACCCATTCAATGCCCGTGTGCTGCACACAAAATAATAAAACCGCTCTGTGACCTTCGCGTACCATTTGCATTAACTCGCGCAAATGTTTGGTGCCGCGCTCGCTCACTGCATCGGGAAATAAACCTTGGCCTTTGGCTTCCATGAGGGTTACGTTTTTCACTTCTACAAAACATTTTTCATCGCCGCGTTCCAACACAAAATCCACGCGGGATTTTTCGCTGCCGTAAACCACTTCGCGGCGAATATTGTCGTAGCCTTGCAATTCACTTATCACACCAGCGCGAATTGCCGCTTCCACCAAAGCATTTGAACGCGCGGTATTTATGCCAGCCAAATCGCCACTCGGTGTAGTCACAATTTCCAATGTGTTGGGATATTTACGCGTTAGGCTGGCAGAAGTGGAATACCAGCAGGGGCTCATGGGCTGAATACAATTTTTCATGGAGCCGGTATTGGGGCAATGCAGGGTGATGGTTTCGCCGTTGGGTAAGATCACATCCGCCAGGAAGCGCTTATAGCGTTGAATTAACTGTGCGGTAAATAACTGAAGCGGTACAGATGAGGGAGGCATAATCGTCCGATCGTATAACAAGGAAAAATGGGCTAATGAGTAACAATTGGTCAGGATTGAACCACATTCTGGGTGTTTTTGGGGTATCTTTAACGCTTGGAAAGCAAGAGGCGAAAAATCGCTGGCACCCTGTTTTATTATCTGGTAGCTTGCCTCCCCTTCAAATTCTCTGTGATTGCACGATGCAGCCACACACCGAGACTAGCGTCGCTAGCCGGTTTTTCCAGAACGAGATAACTAGCTCTACGAGGCGCTACAGATATGGCGAAAAAAACTCCTTCAACTGAAACCTTGGCTCTACGCCCTTTTGTTCCCTATGTGGAGAAGAAAGGCGAAGAATACATGAATGACGACCAGAAACTGCATTTCCGCGGTTTGCTGTTGAACTGGCGCTCTGAGTTGATGGAAGAGGTAGATCGCACCGTGACTCATATGAAAGATGAGGCAGCGAACTTTCCCGATCCAGCCGACCGCGCCAGCCAAGAAGAAGAATTCAGCTTGGAACTGCGCACCCGCGACCGCGAGCGCAAACTCATCAAGAAAATCGACAGCACTCTTGAGTTGATTGAGAATGATGACTACGGCTACTGCAATGCCTGCGGTGTTGAGATTGGTATCCGTCGCCTTGAAGCGCGCCCAACCGCAACCCTCTGCGTTGACTGCAAAACCCTTGCAGAAATCAAAGAAAAGCAAATCGGCGGCTAAGCCCGCAGGTTTTAGCAACACATCAGGCGGCGAGGGAAACCTCGCCGTTTTTGTATGTCCGAAGTAGAAACTCCCTCTCAAATCAAAAGCAGCTACATTGGCCGCTTCGCACCCTCGCCTACCGGCTCCTTACACTTCGGCTCTCTCGTTAGCGCTCTAGCCAGCTATTTAGATGCTCACCATAACGGCGGCAAATGGCTAGTACGCATGGAAGACCTAGACCCACCGCGCGAACAAGCCGGCGCTGCCGATGCAATTTTGCGCTGCCTAGAAGACTACGGTTTGGAATGGGACGATTCCGTGCTCTACCAAAGCCAGCGCTGGGATATTTACGAAGATTACCTAACCCGCCTGCGCCAACAAGACTTGCTCTACTCCTGCGATTGCACCCGTCAGGATTTACAAACTATGGGCGGCATTTACAATGGCCGCTGCCGCACGCGCCATGTGGATAGCAACCTCCCACATGCTCAACGCCTAAAGCTTTACGACTTACCCGCCGGATTTCGCCACCAAGATGAACTGCGTTTTACCGATGTAATCCAAGGTGAACAAACACAAAACCTACGCACCCACGCAGGCGACCAAATCCTCAAACGCAAAGATGGCCTCTACGCCTATCAACTTGCGGTAGTGGTAGACGATATCGAACAAGGCATCACCCATATCATTCGCGGCAGCGATTTATTGGAAGTAACCGCACGCCAGATTTTCTTATTCAAACTGTTGGGTGCAGCGACTCCAGCCTTCGGCCACGTCACCCTCGCAAGCCAGCCCAATGGCCAAAAACTCAGCAAACAAAACCTTGCACCCGCATTAGAACTCAAAGATGCCGGAACCAATCTTTGGCAAGCTTTGGCATTTTTAGGGCAAAATCCCCCGCAAGAACTTTGCGGCACAATGCCTGAGGAGTTGTTGGATTGGGGGAAAGCGAATTGGAATAGAAATGCGATTCGGGGATTGAGTAAGGTTTATGCATGATTTTGAACCAAACGCACACTTCACTGACGATTGACTCCCAACAGATGACCATAGGGGAGTCGTCATCCTCGCGCAGCGGGGATCCAGCTGTTAAAAAACACAATCAAAAACTGGATCCCCGCTACGCGAGGATGACGATTCCCTGTTAAATATTGATTGCAGGACATTCAAATCAGGCTTAAAGCTAATATTAAGTTTATAAACTAGTTAAATGGAATGACGATGAAATCAACGCTTAAAACTATAGGATTTTTATCAATTATCCCTCTGCTAATTTGCTTGATCTTTTTTAGCAATATAAAGGGTTACTTTCGCTTTCAACATTATTGCGAAGCTGAAGGTGGATTGAGAGTGTATGAAAAGCTTGAGAGAAATGTAGGGGTAATGGTCGATAGTTATGATTCAGCACAGATAGCAACTCAATTAAAATATGTTGATTTTGCGCGTTTTCAGGATAGAAAAAATAACCAATTATACGATTTGCATTATGCTGGAGGTGATCCACAAATTCTAAAATCTTATATTGTAAAACCAGCGGACAATTCGAAAAAGACTACTTATTTTTTTAAAAATATAAGCTACTTTTTGAAGGATGAAAGGAATTTATTTAGGTCTGCGTATCTTATAACCGATATGAGCGGCACCAATACATTGGTGAGATATTACAAGTTTGAATACCTGTTGTTTATTGGACCACTTGATTCTAGGTCTACAAAAAGTTGCTTTACAGAAGGCGGTAGATCCACGTCTGATATTGCTCGATGGAGAAAGGATTTTAAAAATGCATTCAAAAATTAATATCCGCTCTCATCGCCCTAGCTAGCAGTCCAAAATGAGTAAAGCGTATTCCGGGGAAACCGCAACCGAAATCCCGTATTGCGCTTCACTCCATACGGGCTACACATCCTCCTAGATTTTAAGGGCGGCCACCAACCAAAAGCGCTATAGTTAGCACCAAGAAAGCCAAATAACGAATTTGCCATGAATCATCAGCGCCTCATCATTCTGCTTTTACTTATCGCGTACCTGTTTTCGCCATCCCTGTTTACGTGGATTATCAGCCCCACGGGGGTTTGGTATCGCCCTTATTTGTTTTGGATGGGCTTAATCTTGGTGACATTTCTATTTCAATGGCGCCGCAAAAAGCCGCAGAACTTTGATTAACCGCGCGTGATTAACAACGAATAACAAAAAGAACGACACCTTATGAGTTTTGATTTAAGCCAAGTTGCTATTATCGGCATTAGCTACCTGCTGCTACTGTTTGGCATTGCCTATATTACTGAGCGCGGTTGGATTCCCGAACGCGTTACCTCCCATCCGGTTACCTATATTTTCTCCTTGGGGATTTTCGCCAGCGCTTGGGCGTTTTATGGCGTGGTGGATTTGGCCTTTCAGTTTGGCTATGGCGCATTGGCCTATTACTTGGGAACTGGCGCGCTCTTCTTGTTTGCACCGGTCGCCTTAGCACCACTCGCGGAATTGGCGCGCCGCCATCAAGTGCATTCACTCGCGGATTTGTTGGTGTTTCGGTACCACAGCAATGCAGTAGGTGCGCTCACCACCCTGTGTATGCTGCTGGGCATCATGCCCCTCATGGCCTTACAAATTCAGGCGATTGCAGACACTATGCATATTCTAGTGGTCAGTGGCAGCGGCAACCCATCGCTTACACTGGTGGATAATGGCCTCGCGTTTAAAGATGTTATGGCGCTGTGCTATTGCGCCATTCTGGCTTTATTCACCATTTTGTTTGGCTCCAACCGCGACCAACATCGCGGCCTAATTACCGCTATGGCGTTTGAAAGCTTGATTAAAGTCTGTGCGCTTTTTGCGGTCGGTTTGGCGGCGCTTTATGGGGTATTCGATGGCTTGGATGGCTTAAACGAATGGCTATCCGATCACCCCGAAAACCTCGCGCTGCTGCACACCCCTATTCAAGACGGCTCATCGCACACCTTGCTGTTAGTGTTTGTCGCCACCGCCGTGACCATGCCGCACATTTTCCATTTGGGCTTGGCCGAGAACCCGCTGATGCGCAATTCTCGCACAGTGACTTGGGCATTCCCGCTGTTTCTGCTGTTTATGGCGCTGCCGATATTTCCTATCCTTTGGGCGGGCTCTGAACTAGCGGTTCCGCTAGAGCCACAATACTACTCACTGGGCGTGCCGATTCTACTCAACTCACCCGCCTTAACCGTGTTCGCGTTTATCGGCGGTTTATCCGCTGCAACAGGCGCAATGATCATTATCACCTTGGCGCTGGCGACCATGGTGATGAACCACTGGCTCTTGCCGAGCTTGCGCCTTGCCGAGCGCAACGATCTCTATCGCCAATTGTTGTGGATGCGCAGAACGGTAATCGCCGCCATCTTCTTCGGCGGCTACCTGTTTTATTGGGTGCTCAACAATCGCTACAGCCTTACAGATTTGGCCTTTACCGCGTTTATCGAAACCCTGCAATTTCTGCCCGGTATTTTTGCGATTGTGTTTTGGAGCCCCGGCAACCGGCGCGGCATGTTGGCGGGCTTAACGGTAGGCACCATCATTTGGTTCTTTGGATTATTGCTGCCAGTGATTACCGGCATGACCGTACTGCACATCCCCTTTACCGATTACTACATTCCCGTCGGCAATGATTATTGGAACAGCATCACCCTCTTCTCGCTGGGGTTTAACACCGCGATTTTCATCGGTGTATCGCTTATCACCCAACAGACAGAAGAAGAACAGTACAGCGCCGACCTCTGCGCTGCCGATGAACTCAGCCACCCAGTGCGCCAAGCTCTGGATGTTCACTCCGCCGCCGAATTTAAAGAACGCCTTGCCAAACCGCTGGGCAAAGTTACCGCCAGCCGTGAAGTTGACCACGCCTTAAACCAGTTGGATTTGAGCATCAATGAGCGCCGCCCCTACGCGCTGCGTCGCCTGCGCGATCAGCTGGAAGGTAACTTATCGGCCTTGATGGGGATTCACGTTGCAAGTGAAATTATGGATAACCATCTGCCATTTAAAGTGGCTGATGTGCGCGACACCCTCGATATCAACCTGATTGAAAACCGTTTGGCGCAGTACCAAAACCACCTCACCGGTATGGCGGCAGAGCTGAACAACCTGCGCCTTTATCACCGTCAAACCTTGCAAGAACTGCCGATGGCGGTGTGCTCGCTGGGGCCAGATACCGAGATTCTGATGTGGAATCACGCCATGGCAGAACTGACACACACACCTAGCGATGAGGTGACGGGTTCCTATTTGGAAGATATCGCCGAACCTTGGCGTACCCTGCTTACCGATTTCAGTAAAAGCCGCGAGATGCACTATTACCGTCGCGAAATTTCCTTGGAAGGCCACCCGCATTGGATTAGCTTGCACAAAGCCACCATTAAAGGCCCTATTACCGAGGGCGTTTACGACCAAGTAATGATGCTGGAAGATGTGACCGAAACCCAATTGCTGGAGCAAGAATTGGTGC
>DAOORH010000090.1:5324-9953 GCA_035389145.1 Cellvibrio sp. | reverse complement strand
AGGTAAGGCCTATAACTTGGCAGATGTTGACGAAGAATATACTGCTTACAATCGCCAGGTTCAGTTTCCTACTCGTACCAATACACCCGCAGCAGAATGGTTGCGACAAAATCCACACGATCTACCATTGGGGCACATAAGTTTATTACTCGACGGTAAAAACATAGACGTAAAGAAAATTACCAAGGTGGAACAGAAGCTAGATTTATGGAACGGAAAATTAAACAGTCGTTATTTGTTGGATGAAAAAGCCGTTTTCGTCGAAAGCGCTGCACATGCCAATCGCGATGCTATTGGTTTTCGGATTAACTCCTCACTCACTAAAGCGCAGCGCTTATCGGTGCAATTTCGTTTTCCACGCGGCTACGATTTTGCGGTGAAGAACACGCCCGATATAGATTGGTCAAATGATCAAGAACACACAACGACAATTCGCAACCAAACCAAGCAATCGCTTCTGCTGGAACGCAAAGTAGATGACGAAGTGTTTACCATGGCCATTCATTGGCATGGAAAGGCGACTGTAAAACAACATTCGGCACACAGCTTTGAGCTGGTACCTATTGCCAAAAATGGTTCGCAGTTTGAATTTACCGTGGAATATTTTGAAGCAGAAAATGAAACGAAGCGCCCCTTGAAATATCAAGACACAGTACAGTCTGCGCAGCAATATTGGCCAAGCTATTGGCAAGCTGGCGCGTTTGTAGATCTTAGCCGCAGCACCGATACCCGCGCCCACGAATTGCAACGCCGCATTTTGCTTTCGCAATATTTATTGGCGACCCAGGCGCGTGACAGCATTCCCACGCAAGAAACCGGATTGACAGCCAGTTCATGGTACGGCAAGTTTCACACCGAAATGGCGTGGTTAAGTTACTCGCATTGGATACTGTGGAATCGCAGTGAGGCCGCACTTCCCATTCTTGATTGGTATGTCAATAATTTAAATGCCGCGCGTTCCATTGCTGTCAGCCGAGGTTTAGACGGCGCGCGTTGGCCAAAAATGGTGGGGCCAGATGGCCGCGAAAGCCCAGGTGGCAATGCTTTGATTATTTGGAACCAACCTCATGCTATTCATTTATCCGAAATGCTTTTTGAAAAAACACGCGATAAAAAAGTGTTGGAGAAATATGGTGCAGTAGTGGAAGAAACAGCGCGTGCTATGTCATCTATGTTGGTGTGGGATAAAAAGAACAATCGCTATGTGTTGGATTCACCTATTTGGATTGCGCAAGAAATTTATACGCCCACGCAAAGCCGCAACCCAAGTTATGAATTAGCCTATTGGCGCTACGGTTTAGAAACCGCGCAACAATGGCGTGTGCGCCAAGGCTTGCCTGTTAATGAACAATGGAAGAAACAATTAAGCTTGTTGTCCGCATTGCCGGTAAAAGATGGAAAGTATGTGGCAATAGAATCTATTCCCGATACTTTTGATAACCCTGCCAACCGCGAAGATCACCCGAGTATGCTCGCACCTACAGCATTTTTTAATGATGCGCACATTGATAAAAAAATAATGAACAACACGCTAGATGCAGTGATAAAACACTGGGCGTTTGATACCAAAATTTGGGGCTGGGATTATCCCATGTTGGCGATGACGGCGGCGCGCTTGGAGCGCTCCGAACTAGCAGTGCAATTGTTGTTAATGAACAGCAAAAATAATCACTATCTTGTTAACGGTCATTGCCCACAAGTGGGGGCAGATCTTGCGGTGTACCTACCGGCTAATGCTTCCTTGTTAACGGCAGTTGCCATTATGTTAGAAAAAAATCCGACAACTGGCGAGTACATGGGCTTTCCTAAAAACTCAGCGTGGGATATTCGTAGCGAAGGATTTTAAAGAAATTGTTTGCGCTGTACCTATATGCTCGGTACAGCGCTCAAAAACGCAATCCCAAAATCTCAGCACTATTCAATCCTAAACCAATCCACATCCATAAAACCTGAACTCTTTTCAATGCTGGAGTTTAAACTGAACAATCCCACTTTCGCACCAATCCAAACGCCTGCGGTTGCTTGAAAGGGTTCGCCTATGTTGGTAAAGGTTGTTCCATCTGGGCTATAAGAAAATTGGCTCAGGCCTCCATCGCGAACATCTACTTTTAAAATGGCAGAATATTCATTGTTAGCAGTTGCTGGCAATGGAATAGAGCTGATCTCTTTGGTGACATCGTCATACTGTTCATAAGTGCCATTAAATAAACCTAAGCGTGTTTCAGTCTCGGTTTTATAAAATGCAAGATAAGCCCACGTTTTGCCCATCACCACTAAACCGGCCTTATCTTTTATGCCATTGGGGTGAAAGCTGACTTTAGTTGTTGTGGTAAATGCTGGAGCGGAAAATTTTTGCAACAGCAAGTTAGGAACAAAACGTAAGTTGCCTGCCTGCGTTAAATTTTGCACGCTATAAAGGCGCAAATGATTTTTGTTGGCGCGGTTGAGTGAATACCATTCTGTTCTTGGGTTGGCGTGCCATTGCCACTGTAAACCTAAATTTTTAGTATCAAATTCATCGCTGGTTTGCGGCGTAACGATAGGAAAGGTTTTGCTGATATTCGGCATTTTCCATTCCGGTACTGGCTCACCAATGCCATCTTGATTTGCGTCATCTCCAATAACGGGCCAGTCATCTACCCACGTCATGGGTTGCAAATGCGCAATGCGACCATAGACACCGCGATCTTGAAAATGCATAAACCACCATTCGCCCGAATCTAATTCAACCATGCCGCCTTGATGAGGTCCGTTAATTTTGGTAGATCCTTGTTGTAAAACAACTTTGGATTCGTAAGGCCCATAAATAGATTTGGAACGAAGCACGGCCTGCCATCCTGTTGCTACACCGCCTGCGGGCGCAAAAATATAATAGTAGCCATTCCGCTTTAAAAATTTTGGCCCTTCAATAACCGGTTGGGTTTTTAAATCTTTGAAAATAACTTTGCCGTCATCTAGCAAGGTTTTTCCATCGGCGCTTAATTTATGCAGGTAGAGAATATCGGCGCGCACTTTTCCGCGCACTAAGTAAGCTTGGCCATCATCATCCCAAAGCACATCGGGGTCTTCCCATAACTCAACATCTGCCATGTGTTTGAATGACCAAGGGCCGGTAGGTTTTTTTGCGGTCGCGACAAATAAGCCTAAATCCGGTGTGCAGAAATACACATAAAACATACCGTTATGATAATTGATTGAGGGTGCCCAAGAACCTAAACCGTGAGCTTGTCGATCATGTTTTTCAAAAGGTAAACGATTGTAAATATGACTAACAATTGTCCAATTAATTAAATCTTTTGAGTGCAACACCGGAATGCCGGGCATAGCATTAAAGCTAGATGCCACTAAATAAAAATCATCGCCCACTTTAATGATATCTGGATCAGAATAATCCGCAAAAAGCACAGGATTTTTATAGTGACCATTACCTAAATCTGCAACCCAAGGCTCTGCATTGGCAAAGCATGCAAAAGAAATGGCCGATGCAAGCAGTAGTTTTTTTATCAATGTTAGGCGCATGATATGGAGTTCCTGAAATAAATTAACTCTTGCGAATTACACTGCCTGGGAATTTCCCCAGCCAATAAGTACAGTAGACAATACGAGTATCAAAATACCCGCCCATACCATTAATTTTGTTTTGAGAGTAGTGCCTTTCCATTCGGATAGCGCAAAGCCCCAGAGCGTGGAAAAAAGAATGATAGATGCCATGTGTAAAGTCCAGCTGGAAAATCCAAACTTGCCCATCTGACTTTCGCCCAAGGTGTAGAAGAAAAATTGGAAATACCAAAGGGTGCCGCCCAGTGCAGCGAAAAAATAATTAATACGCAATGATTGTTGCGTGATGAGTGGTTTAAAAAACTGCTGCGCAGATTTGTTGCTCCAAATTAAATAGGAGCACCAGATTAAATTAGTGGTGAAACCACCGGCAAGAATGACGCACAACACGGGTAGGCCTTTCCATGACGCAGATGTGCCTGCTAATAAAGATGCTTCGCGAATAGCTTCGCCTGCATCAAGCCCAAATGCAAAACAAGAAGACATTACTCCAGAAAAAATGGCGAGCAGTATGCCTTTCTTTAAATCAAATTCGCCGCGATCTGTAGCGTGATTGCCTGTTTTATTATTCGCTTGATTGGCAGCTAATTGTTTTTCTTTAGCTTTGCCTGCCATCGCAATAATGGCTATACCCACTAAGACTACTGCAATGCCGGCAAAAATAATTTTCCCACTATTCGTTGCGCCTAGTGTTGCGACTGTGCCGTGAAAAATAGGTGGCCCCATGGTGCCTATGACCGTGGTTAACCCGAGTGCGACTGCCATGCCTAAAGACAGGCCCAAATAGCGCATGGTTAACCCAAAAGCTAAGCCGCCTAAACCCCACATGGCACCCCAAAAATAACACCACCAAAGAATATTGGTGGGCGTGTTTGCCAAGACGGATAACAAATCATTGGTTCGCAAACTCGCAAATAACCAAGGTGCAATTACCCAAGAAAAGAAACCTCCGGTTAACCAAAATATTTCCCAAGACCAGCCTCTAATACGTTTATAAGGAACATAAAAGCTTGCGGAGGCTAGCCCGCCTAACCAATGAAATAAAACGCCGACCAGTGGGTTGGGTGTCAT
>DAOORH010000090.1:0-5224 GCA_035389145.1 Cellvibrio sp. | reverse complement strand
TTTTAAATTCTGTAAATTCGTTCTGCGTTTGCGGCGAAGAGTGCGTCTTTTTCAGCATCACTAAATGCAAGCGCAACCTGTGCGTAAGTGTTGAAGGCTTGCCCAAATGAGTTGAATAGCTTGTCTGTGGGAAAATCACTGGCGAACATAACGCGATCTGTTCCAAATCTATCAATAATTTGCAATATCAAATCGCTCATGTCGGCATGATGCCAATGTCGGTCAGTAAACCCAAATCCAGAAATTTTTACCGATACATGGGGCAGGCTGCTTAAGAGTGCCATACCTTGTTGCCATTCTTCTTTATTGCGATCAACTGGCATGCCCATATGATTAATAATAACGGGCACATTCGGATTCGCTTTGCCAAGCTCATAAGCTTGGCGCATTTGATTGGGATAAATTTGTAAATCAAACGATAAGCCAAATTTATTTAATAATAGATAGCCGCGTTGAAAGGCGGGGTCTTCTAATAAATTTTTTGGGGTGTAAGTGAGGTTTGGGTTTGGATGCCAATTAATAATATGGCGTATACCGCGCAAATTTTTATGTTGACTATGCGCTTCCAATACGGCTTCTACATTTTGAGTGTTCAATGCTGCGTGCGCGACAATGGCTTGCGGGAATCTCGTTGCATTTGCCATGGCTTGAAGCCACTGTGTTTCTTTGAGTGCATCATCGGGATGCGCGCCTGCTTCTATATGCACTATTTTTTGTACAGGAATATCTTGCGCGTCTGTAAAATAATTTTCTAACAAGTAGGGCGTGGCAATAGTTTCAACGCTACCGTTTGGCCCATCATTACTAAATGGCGGTGTGAGCCAAGGGTAGCGAATATGATTGAGATCCCAGAGATGCACATGAGCATCAACAACACGCGCAATCTTCATCAAATGCCTCTTATTATTGTTATAGTTTTTTTGAATGAGTTGTTAGTAGGTTGTTCTGCCGCCAGAGGTGTCAAATACCGAGGCAGTCGTAAATGAACACTCTTCTGATGCCATAAAACACACCATGGCCACAGATTCATCTATAAGCCCCAATCTAGCCATAGGGATTTTTGAGCGCATATAATCAACTTGTGATTGCGGGAGCTGATCTAAAATAGGGCTATCAAAAGTTGCGGGCGTTAATGCGTTGACGATCACATTTTTAGTGGCCAATTCTTTGCCTAGCGATTTAGTTAAACCAATTACACCAGCTTTAGAAGCAGAATAAGCACTTGCATTAGGGTTGCCTTCTTTGCCCGCCACTGACGCAATATTCACAACACGACCATAGTTGTTGGCGAGCATGTGCGGCACTACACTGCGGCAGCAATAAAATAATCCATTTAAATTAATATCCATTACGCGCAACCAAGAATCTATTGGGAACTCCCACACGGGTTGCGTTGCACCAGTGATACCGGCGGCATTAATGAGAATGTCTATTTTTCCAAGTAACGCCATTGATGTAGTGGCAGCTTGAGCAACATCTTCTGCGTTGGAAACATCAACGGCAACAACTCCTTTAGCACCCGTTTCAAGCGCGGCTGCTTCTAGTAAAGTTGCATTTAGATCCCACAAAACCACGCTGCCGCCTTCTGAACAAATTCTTGCGGCAACAGCTTTACCAAGACCCGATGCGCCACCGGTAATAATAGCGGTGCGACCTTTAAAACGATTTGAAAATATCATTCAATGATTTCCTGATTTGCGAGGCTGAAAGCGACAACGGTTTGTTGCTGCTCACCTAGTTTCGAAACGCCGAGATGCATTACATCACCTTCGTTTAAATAAATTGCATTGGGTTTTTTACCTTCGCCGACACCGGGTGGTGTGCCCGTAATCACTAAATCGCCGGGCTGAAGTGTGATGAAACGCGAAATATAACTGATGCACTGCGCCACATTAAAAATCATGGTTTTGGTATTGCCGGTTTGCATGCGCTGCCCGTTTACATTTAGGAACATATCTAAATTTTGCACATCGCCCACTTCATCTGGTGTAACTAAATAGGGGCCGACCGGACAAAAAGTATCGCAGCCTTTACCTTTTACCCATTGCGTGCCGCGTTCTTTTTGAAAGCCGCGTTCAGAAATATCATTCACTAATGTATAGCCGGCAACGTGTGACAGTGCATCTGCTTCTTCAACATATCGGCAGGTTTTTCCAATGAAAATTCCTAGCTCAACTTCCCAATCCATTTTGGTGGCATCGCGCGGTTTCATCACATTATCATTCGGGCCGCTGAGTGACGTAATCGCTTTGGTAAAAAATATGGGTTCTACAGGAACGGGTAAATTAGATTCGGCTGCATGGTCGGCGTAGTTCAAACCTACCGCAATAATTTTGCCAATGCCTGCCACGGGTACACCCAAGCGTTGTTCGCCACCCACTATGGGTAGGCCCTCAATATCCAGCGTGCGCAAGCGCGCAAGTTTGGAAATACGTATTTGATCTACATTGAAATCTGGAATCACTGAGCTGAGATCGCGCAAGCGGCCTTCCGCATCAATCACACCAGTTTTTTCTGAGCCCTTGGGGCCAAAACGACAAAATTTCATAGGGTTTTTTATTCCAATAATGAAAGCTATCCCGTAACGAAAGCGATTCAATAAAAATTAACGGGTATAAGGGCGACAGAGCTTCACGCTTGGATTCAACTCCACACCAAAGCCAGGTTTATCTAATGCGGAAACATTCATGCGCCCATTGATTGGAACAGGTTCACCTAACAATTGTGGATGAAACATGGGCGCAACGTGATCAGCTTTGGGGGCCATCATCAAAAATTCTGCAAAGGGCGAGTTGTGACGCGTAATCACAAAGTGATAGCTGTAAACCGAGGAGCCGTGTGGAACTACCATAATGCCGCGCGCATCGGCCATGGCAGAAATTTTTAATAATTCGGTAACGCCGCCACACCAACCCACATCGGGTTGAATAAGGTCGCAACATTCCATTTCCATTAACATGCGGAAACCCCAGCGCGTTGCTTCATGTTCACCGGTGGTGACCAACATGCCGGGTGGCACTTGTTTCTTGAGTTGTTGGTAGCCCCAATAATCGTCGGGTGAAATGGCTTCTTCAATCCACTTCAAATTATAAGGTGCGCAAGCATGCGCAAGGCGAGTTGCGTAATTAACATCAAGCGCCATCCAACAGTCATACATCAGCCAGAAATCATCGCCGCACTTTGCGCGCATATCCGCTAGTAATTCGACGTTTTTCTTGAGGCCTTCATCGCCTTCAATCGGGCCGTGCAAGAGAGGTAATTTCCCGCCGATAAAGCCCATTTGTTTGGCAAGATCGGGGCGGGCACCTGTGGCATAAAATTGCAATTCATTGCGCACAGCACCACCTAATAAGCGGTATACCGGTTCGTCACGCAAGCGTCCCATTAAATCCCAAAGCGCGAGATCAACGCCGGATATAGCATTCACAACCAAGCCTTTGCGCCCGTAATATTGCGATGCAAAATACATTTGATCCCAAATGGTTTCGTAATCAAACGGATCGTGCCCTTCAAGAAAGCGCGCAAAGTGATTCTCAACCATGTAAGCAGCGGGTTCGCCGCCAGTGGTGACGGCAAAGCCTACGGTGCCATCATCACATTCAATTTCAACCACCAAAGTGCCAAGAACATTAATACCAAAACTCTTACGGCTCTGGCGGTACTCTGGGTAGCGCCCCATCGAGGTTGCAATATGGTTATCAATCCAATGGCCTTCGCCCTGATCGTGATAATCAGCGCCGCCACCACCTTCGCCACCCTTTATAACGAGCGCGCGCACTTGTTTTATTTTGGGTCTAGTCATCATCTTTTAGTCACGCTCAGAGATATGTTTAAAGCTATTTACGAATAATCGCTTCATCATTATTGTTCCATACTATGGGATTGAATCCTACAGAATGAAATCTAATGCGTCAATACATGAATTGGGGCAAGAATTTACGGAGGGGTTAGGCCACTCTCAACCGTACAAATTACGATCACGGAACGTGAAACCAATTCCACGCGTTCAGTAGAAACCGATGCTCGAGGTCGCATCTTTCTTGAGCAGCTTGACCCTGGTCTTTACTCTGTGAGCCTAACCGCGATGATACATGTGTGGAAACCAGGTATGGCAAATTGGGAATTGGCAGGAAGCATCCCTGAATTAGCAGCGCTCTTTACGGCCAATACGCCGCCTCCACCTCCGCCTGTATTTTAATTTAATTCTGGTTTTTTATTATGATTGATAATAATTTTTATTCTATATATCGCCTTGTTGAAATGACTCGCGGAAAGGAGTCAATATAAGGCTTGTTTCAAGTTTTTTTTGCTCCTTTGATTTTAAATATATTTTTTGCGTATCTGTCAGTATCGCTCGCATGGTACATAATAGCTTTTGGGATATTATTTTGTTTATAGATCCTAATTGCAAATGGCATCTATGGCGCAAAGGTATAATGGAGATTCCAATAAAATTAGCTCGCGTTGACAGTCTGCATTGGAATGGAAGTAGGATTGCCAGGTAATGATGACGGTCCGCTCTTGGCCGATCCTGTAAATGTGACTAAAAAGAATATCAGAAAATTCAACTCAAAAATCTACGCTGAACTTAGCGTTAGTCAATCGGGCATACCAATAGGAAAGGAGCTAGAGCGTGAATATGCTTCATTTCATCTTCGTCATGTTTCTATCGCTGATTTCAGCGCAACTGTTTGCGTGTAGTGCAGTACCACCTGACTCTGTAGAGGTTTCCTTCAATCAATCAAAAGCGGTCTACCTTGCTATCGCAAAATCGGTACAAGAAACTACTAAGCACAATGTTAAATTCTCATGGACGGAACAAGAAGTTGTATTCGAGGTTTTGCAGGTATGGAAAGGCAATTATAAAGTTGGTGAAAAAATTAGATATAACACGGTACGTTCTGTTTAAGCCATATGGCTGCTTCTAAATAATGAAATACCGAGCCTAGACTGATGATTTTAAGGTTCGATTGCTCACTTAAAAGTTTCAATTTTATACAACATTCCCGTGTATGTTGTCATGGAGGCGGCTTTTTTCCGCAGCAGTAGACTATAGCTGTATGAGAGGATAATAAATCAGGTGGCTATGGGGGTGGAGCTGCATCTTTTATTGAAAAAGTTTTGCAGCACTGCGCCCTCAGTTGCAGCTGGGCACGTGAACTGCCACTAATGGCACATGAACTGCCACTAATGGCACATGAACTGCCACTAATGGCACATGCTC
>DAOORH010000089.1:0-10006 GCA_035389145.1 Cellvibrio sp. | reverse complement strand
GCAGCGGCGGGATTGAATACAAGAAAGCAGATATTCATGAAGTATCGGTAAACATTATCGGGAATACTGCCATCCTACTCAACAAGATCACCTTATTGGCAGTGGTTCGCGGCAATGAAGTGACTAATCCATTTGCGGTAACTGAGGTATATGTAAAAGAGAAGAATAAATGGAAAATCGCATCGCTATCTTTTACTAGACTCGTTACACCCTAACATTTACTGGCATTATTTTTCTCGTCGCGCTTACACAAATCACTTTTTAAATAGTGATTTGTGTAAGCGCGATTTTTCATTTTACTACGCCATTCATACTCCAACGCCAGCGTGATTACCTTCGGTGGAGTTCACGAAGTTGAACTCCACCGTTTTTGTATTCATCTTTACTCACCACATATTTTAAATATATTAATCACGATAAATAGTTTCAATTAGGTGAAAACCAAATTGCGTTTTAATTGGGCCATGCACTACATGAATTGGCAACTTAAAGACCACATTATCGAATGCTTTCACCATTTGACCGGGGCTAAACTCGCCGAGGTTTCCGCCTTTTTTTGCTGAGCTACAGGTAGAGTGCTTCCGCGCCATAACACCAAAATCAGCGCCTTTAGCGATAAGTTGCTTTATCTTCTCTGCCTCACTTTGCGTCTTAACTAAAATATGCCGAGCGGATGCGGTTTGCCTTTTTACATTCATGATGGACTCCTGTGTACACGGGCAGTTTATAGGCTGAGATTGAGAGCAATCAGAATTTAAAGAATAATTTTTGCCGCCCAATCGCGGCTGGCGATTTTTTCATTTTGCGGAAAGTTCGGCAGGCTTAATGTGCCTTCGCTGTCTGCAGTCATTGAAATCGCTTTTTGCCATTGACCATTTAAAGGATCGAACCATTTTAATGTGTAGGTCTTATTGGGAACAAAGCCTTTTAATCTTGGCACTACCGATTTATTTTCAAAATACAGCAGCGCGAAATCTTTTTCGGCGGTGCGCATCATGTAGGCCCAACCATCGAGTCCATCTTCTGGGCTGCCCGGCGCTTTGCGCGGTAAAACCTGATCAGATGCCAACAACAACTCCTGATAGCGCCGACCTTCTGATTGCATAAATGCATTCAAATGCTGCATGTAATTCGCGGATTCGTAATTCAATGCATCCCAAATGTGTGGCCGCGCGCCTGCGGGTTCGCCGGTAGACGTAATATCGTAAGCAGCGGTGCCATGAACGTGGCCAGCCAATCCGCCTGAGAGCACCGAACCGTACATTTGCGCGCGCGCGAAATAATTATCCCGCGCGGAATTTGCGGGCGGCTCTTCACCGGCGGGCTTATTAATTTCGTGCAGCCAGCCGGTGTAGTAAGGCTCAAAATTAATTGTGGGATACGCTGGCGTTAGTTTGAATTGAGTTTCTAGCAATTCACCGACGCGATGATCGCGCGGTTTGTTGCCCACGCTGTGCATGGTCATCCAAGGTACTTGTTCGCCGTGACCAAAGGCTAAATAGGTGGAGCGATCAATGAGCGCGGTGAGCGGTTGACCAAACGGCGGCGGGCCGTATTTCTTTTGGTGATAGCTTAACGCTTCATTAAATTGTACCGCGGTAAGGCTGAAATCTTTCGGAATCCAATCCAAATGTATGCCGCTGAACACGAGATTGTTCGCACCGTAACGCGAGAGTAAATATTGCGTATAACGAGCAAAGGTTTCATTGAAATTAAAATAGGCATTCCACGACGGGCCCACATCGCGACGCACGGTTTCTAACAAAGCCACGAACCCCTGCTGAGATAAGTAAGTCATTTTGCGGTCTAGGCTTTTGAAGTACGCCGGATTTATGCGCGTAAAATCTGAAACGCCTTTATGTTGTGCAGACATAGCGAACGGCAGGTGGCCGTATTCATCACGCATACTTTTTGCGGTGAACGAGCCCCAGTAACTCACGCCTCCAGACGCATCGGTGCCCTTCCCGCTGGAAACGTCGTAACCGAATTTTTCCCACGCATTTCTCAGGTAAATACCGCTTTTATCTGCATGGGTGCTGGGGTTTAAATCTGCATCCCAATTGGGGAAGGCGGCAATCATGCTGACCGAATTAAAACCCTGCTGCTTGCGAAAGGCCACCGCATCTTCAAAGCCAATACCTGGGCCTGGGCGGTAATCCTTGGAGGTGGGCGCATTGCGAAACGGCAGCCTCCACGTTGTGCCTGCGAGCCAAGTGTCGCCCACCATAAAGAAAGGTGTGCCGTCAGCGTATTCAAGCGCATGACCATTGGGCGATACACGAACGAAACCGTGACGATTGGGGTTCTCCTGCTTTTCGCGAGCCGACCATGCGATTGCAGTAAAAGTGCCGGAGCGACCATTCAAACCGGCATCGTCAGCATGGTTAGAACCGCTGCGCCAAGTCCATTCACCCAGTGCAGTCGCAACTAGGCGCACCACATAGCGGTTCTCACCATCCCAAAAACCGTACACGCGCTTATCAAACCCCGGCCCCTTGAGCTGAACCCACATATCCACATCGGTGTAATAATTTTCGTAAGGCTTTTCCGCATGGAGCACAATTTCCTGCATCTCCCAAGGGTGTATTTGTTTCTGCTGCGCCGTATTTTGCGATGGCGCAGCACAACCACTAAGCACCCCCGCCGCACACAACACCAGCAATGTGCTTATTAACAGCTGCTTTAAAAGTCGGTTCATGGTTAGCCTCTTGTTTTTAACATGGTATTTTTAGCGTGTTATTTTTAGAAAAGTATTGCGGAGGATACTAGCAGAAACAAGCTTGAACTCACATTGACCATAAGGCTATGAAATGCAAAGTGCGGGTTAATAAAAATTTACTCAGCGTTCCCGCCAGACCGATAAGGGGTTTGGTAAAAAAAAGCGGGCATTGGCCCGCTCACATGACGATTAAAATGCGGATGAAGATTAATTCTTTTTCAAATTAAGCCAACCATTCGCGGTAAGCCATTCCATAATGGGTGCCTGCCAACGATCACGCGGAATTAGGAAAAAACCGTGATCGCCTTTTTCAAAGAGATGCGCCTGAACAGGAACTTTCGCTTTTTTAAGCGCTTCAAGAAAGAGAATGGAATTTTTTACATCGACCAATTTGTCATCTACAGCATGCAGCAAGAGTGTGGGTGGCGTGTTTGCCGTTACGTGCAATTCGTTAGAGAAGAAATTGATGCGCTCATTGGATGGCTTTTCTCCCAACAAGGCTTTGCGTGAATCCAAGTGAGTGACATTTGAATCCATACTGATCACAGGATAAACAAGCACGAGAAAATCCGGGCGCAAATTAACATTGTCAGGATTTTGTATTTGAGGTTTGTTGAAATGCGTAGCCAAGGTTGATGCAAGATGACCACCCGCAGAAAAGCCAACCGCACCGATTCGATTTGCATCCAAATTCCATTCACTCGCGTGTTGACGCGCAAATTTCATCGCTTGTTGCGCATCCTGAAGCGGGCCAATGGATTTATCGATCATCCACACATCATTTGGAATGCGATATTTAACAACAAAAGCAGCAATTCCGTGATCCACAAAATAACTGGCTTGTTGAATGCCTTCATACTCAAAAGTTAAGCCCCAATAAGCGCCGCCCGGAAATATCACCACGCTCGCACCTGTCGCTTTAACTTTTGCAGGCAAGTACACCTGAATATAGGGCTGGGAAACTTTTTGTATCCAGCCTTTATCTGCACCCGTTTCTTCATTAGGCGAAGGTTTTGAGTTTGGAATCGCAGCATCGCCATACAATTGGAAACTCTGCATTTTGGGGGGAAAGAAATAAGCCGGATCATTTGCTGGCGTTTCTGCTTTCTGATCACTTATAGTCTTGGTATTTTTTTCCTCTGCATTAACCGCTAGAGAAAAAAACGCCATAAAGCCAATTGCCGTTATTGTGGATAGCCATTTTTTCATAGCAAACTCTACTCTTTATCGTTAGTTAAAAAATTATTCGCCTTGCCAGAAATTAGTAAACTTTCCTGCGCGATATTTTACATCAGAAAAATTAGCAACAAACTTTTCAGCCATAGGTGCTTGGGCAGTAAAACCTATGTGTACTGGTGCCGTGGATTTTAATTCAAAGTGACGTACAAAATTCCAATCGCTGCCATCTTGAGATGTATAAAAATATGCATCGCGCTAGGCACAAATACGTTAAAAAATATTTCAGGTCAATTACACCGCATTGCAGTTCATAGCGGGTTAGCAGGGATGACGACTCCCTTCTCAAGTAAGCACAATGCAATTCAGAATAAATAACTTCTGTGTTGTTTACAAACACACACTTACTTTCTAAACCTACTCCCACTCCAACCTAAGTGTAATTACCTTAGGTGGATTTTCTGGTAGCGCAGAGCGCTTAATATAAACCGAAGGTGTGGCGGCTTCTGCAAGATCAGAACCATATACGTGCGTTCCTTTGGTAGATTTTACGAAGGTTAGCTCCACCGTTTTTGTATTCATCTTTACTCACCACATATTTTAAATTTATTAATCACGGTAAATAGTTTCAATAAGGTGAAAACCAAATTGCGTTTTAATAGGTCCATGCACCACATGTATCGGCAACTTAAAAACCACATTGTCGAAAGCTTTAACCATTTGACCGGGGCTAAACTCGCCGAGGTTTCCGCCTTTTTTTGCTGAGCTACAGGTAGAGTGCTTCCGCGCCATAACACCAAAATCAGCGCCTTTAGCGATAAGTTGCTTTATCTTCTCTGCCTCACTTTGCGTCTTAACTAAAATATGCCGAGCGGATGCGGTTTGCCTTTTTACATTCATGATGGACTCCTGTGTACACGGGCAGTTTATAGGCTGAGATTGAGAGCAATCAGAATTTAAAGAATAATTTTTGCCGCCCAATCGCGGCTGGCGATTTTTTCATTTTGCGGAAAGTTCGGCAGGCTTAATGTGCCTTCGCTGTCTGCAGTCATTGAAATCGCTTTTTGCCATTGACCATTTAAAGGATCGAACCATTTTAATGTGTAGGTCTTATTGGGAACAAAGCCTTTTAATCTTGGCACTACCGATTTATTTTCAAAATACAGCAGCGCGAAATCTTTTTCGGCGGTGCGCATCATGTAGGCCCAACCATCGAGTCCATCTTCTGGGCTGCCCGGCGCTTTGCGCGGTAAAACCTGATCAGATGCCAACAACAACTCCTGATAGCGCCGACCTTCTGATTGCATAAATGCATTCAAATGCTGCATGTAATTCGCGGATTCGTAATTCAATGCATCCCAAATGTGTGGCCGCGCGCCTGCGGGTTCGCCGGTAGACGTAATATCGTAAGCAGCGGTGCCATGAACGTGGCCAGCCAATCCGCCTGAGAGCACCGAACCGTACATTTGCGCGCGCGCGAAATAATTATCCCGCGCGGAATTTGCGGGCGGCTCTTCACCGGCGGGCTTATTAATTTCGTGCAGCCAGCCGGTGTAGTAAGGCTCAAAATTAATTGTGGGATACGCTGGCGTTAGTTTGAATTGAGTTTCTAGCAATTCACCGACGCGATGATCGCGCGGTTTGTTGCCCACGCTGTGCATGGTCATCCAAGGTACTTGTTCGCCGTGACCAAAGGCTAAATAGGTGGAGCGATCAATGAGCGCGGTGAGCGGTTGACCAAACGGCGGCGGGCCGTATTTCTTTTGGTGATAGCTTAACGCTTCATTAAATTGTACCGCGGTAAGGCTGAAATCTTTCGGAATCCAATCCAAATGTATGCCGCTGAACACGAGATTGTTCGCACCGTAACGCGAGAGTAAATATTGCGTATAACGAGCAAAGGTTTCATTGAAATTAAAATAGGCATTCCACGACGGGCCCACATCGCGACGCACGGTTTCTAACAAAGCCACGAACCCCTGCTGAGATAAGTAAGTCATTTTGCGGTCTAGGCTTTTGAAGTACGCCGGATTTATGCGCGTAAAATCTGAAACGCCTTTATGTTGTGCAGACATAGCGAACGGCAGGTGGCCGTATTCATCACGCATACTTTTTGCGGTGAACGAGCCCCAGTAACTCACGCCTCCAGACGCATCGGTGCCCTTCCCGCTGGAAACGTCGTAACCGAATTTTTCCCACGCATTTCTCAGGTAAATACCGCTTTTATCTGCATGGGTGCTGGGGTTTAAATCTGCATCCCAATTGGGGAAGGCGGCAATCATGCTGACCGAATTAAAACCCTGCTGCTTGCGAAAGGCCACCGCATCTTCAAAGCCAATACCTGGGCCTGGGCGGTAATCCTTGGAGGTGGGCGCATTGCGAAACGGCAGCCTCCACGTTGTGCCTGCGAGCCAAGTGTCGCCCACCATAAAGAAAGGTGTGCCGTCAGCGTATTCAAGCGCATGACCATTGGGCGATACACGAACGAAACCGTGACGATTGGGGTTCTCCTGCTTTTCGCGAGCCGACCATGCGATTGC
Source organism: Cellvibrio sp. (assembly GCA_035389145.1). Lineage (GTDB taxonomy): Bacteria > Pseudomonadota > Gammaproteobacteria > Pseudomonadales > Cellvibrionaceae > Cellvibrio. The sequence goes on along the minus strand of DAOORH010000089.1, from coordinate 3,571 downwards.
AGTAAAAGTGCCGGAGCGACCATTCAAACCGGCATCGTCAGCATGGTTAGAACCGCTGCGCCAAGTCCATTCACCCAGTGCAGTCGCAACTAGGCGCACCACATAGCGGTTCTCACCATCCCAAAAACCGTACACGCGCTTATCAAACCCCGGCCCCTTGAGCTGAACCCACATATCCACATCGGTGTAATAATTTTCGTAAGGCTTTTCCGCATGGAGCACAATTTCCTGCATCTCCCAAGGGTGTATTTGTTTCTGCTGCGCCGTATTTTGCGATGGCGCAGCACAACCACTAAGCACCCCCGCCGCACACAACACCAGCAATGTGCTTATTAACAGCTGCTTTAAAAGTCGGTTCATGGTTAGCCTCTTGTTTTTAACATGGTATTTTTAGCGTGTTATTTTTAGAAAAGTATTGCGGAGGATACTAGCAGAAACAAGCTTGAACTCACATTGACCATAAGGCTATGAAATGCAAAGTGCGGGTTAATAAAAATTTACTCAGCGTTCCCGCCAGACCGATAAGGGGTTTGGTAAAAAAAAGCGGGCATTGGCCCGCTCACATGACGATTAAAATGCGGATGAAGATTAATTCTTTTTCAAATTAAGCCAACCATTCGCGGTAAGCCATTCCATAATGGGTGCCTGCCAACGATCACGCGGAATTAGGAAAAAACCGTGATCGCCTTTTTCAAAGAGATGCGCCTGAACAGGAACTTTCGCTTTTTTAAGCGCTTCAAGAAAGAGAATGGAATTTTTTACATCGACCAATTTGTCATCTACAGCATGCAGCAAGAGTGTGGGTGGCGTGTTTGCCGTTACGTGCAATTCGTTAGAGAAGAAATTGATGCGCTCATTGGATGGCTTTTCTCCCAACAAGGCTTTGCGTGAATCCAAGTGAGTGACATTTGAATCCATACTGATCACAGGATAAACAAGCACGAGAAAATCCGGGCGCAAATTAACATTGTCAGGATTTTGTATTTGAGGTTTGTTGAAATGCGTAGCCAAGGTTGATGCAAGATGACCACCCGCAGAAAAGCCAACCGCACCGATTCGATTTGCATCCAAATTCCATTCACTCGCGTGTTGACGCGCAAATTTCATCGCTTGTTGCGCATCCTGAAGCGGGCCAATGGATTTATCGATCATCCACACATCATTTGGAATGCGATATTTAACAACAAAAGCAGCAATTCCGTGATCCACAAAATAACTGGCTTGTTGAATGCCTTCATACTCAAAAGTTAAGCCCCAATAAGCGCCGCCCGGAAATATCACCACGCTCGCACCTGTCGCTTTAACTTTTGCAGGCAAGTACACCTGAATATAGGGCTGGGAAACTTTTTGTATCCAGCCTTTATCTGCACCCGTTTCTTCATTAGGCGAAGGTTTTGAGTTTGGAATCGCAGCATCGCCATACAATTGGAAACTCTGCATTTTGGGGGGAAAGAAATAAGCCGGATCATTTGCTGGCGTTTCTGCTTTCTGATCACTTATAGTCTTGGTATTTTTTTCCTCTGCATTAACCGCTAGAGAAAAAAACGCCATAAAGCCAATTGCCGTTATTGTGGATAGCCATTTTTTCATAGCAAACTCTACTCTTTATCGTTAGTTAAAAAATTATTCGCCTTGCCAGAAATTAGTAAACTTTCCTGCGCGATATTTTACATCAGAAAAATTAGCAACAAACTTTTCAGCCATAGGTGCTTGGGCAGTAAAACCTATGTGTACTGGTGCCGTGGATTTTAATTCAAAGTGACGTACAAAATTCCAATCGCTGCCATCTTGAGATGTATAAAAATATGCATCGCGCTAGGCACAAATACGTTAAAAAATATTTCAGGTCAATTACACCGCATTGCAGTTCATAGCGGGTTAGCAGGGATGACGACTCCCTTCTCAAGTAAGCACAATGCAATTCAGAATAAATAACTTCTGTGTTGTTTACAAACACACACTTACTTTCTAAACCTACTCCCACTCCAACCTAAGTGTAATTACCTTAGGTGGATTTTCTGGTAGCGCAGAGCGCTTAATATAAACCGAAGGTGTGGCGGCTTCTGCAAGATCAGAACCGTATACATGCGTTCCCTTGGTTGATTTTACGAAGGTCAACTCTACCGTTTTTGTATTCATTTTTATTCACCGCATATTTTATATTTATGAGCACTTCAATTTAGCTCACTCAAACCAAGCATGATGCCCATGCATGGTCGCACGCTTAACATTCCAAAAAGTTGGTAAATGGCAATATTAACCGACAAAACGTAACAATACCTCATTTACCCAAAACACGACCCAACAAAACAAACTCTAATACCCCAGAGCAGACCACAAATACATCTTTGAAGATTGGCAAACGCCGCTTGACACAAGTTTCCATGGAAACTAAAATGCGTTTGTTTCCACGGAAACTAATTTTATGATTCCATTATTTTAGCCTACACCACGCAGCAATCGAGAACCACTATGAACTTTGAAACTGAACAAATAATTCGCAATACCTTAGCCGACTCAGAGGCAGAGCGCGTACATTTCGGCGAGGTGGTTGCACGCCTGAGCGCCGCTGGAGTGGAATCTTATTCAGTGGATTATCGAAATAATCGCTTCACTTATTTCTTAGGCGACGACGAGTCTTTGACTCTAGAAACACAAGCTTCAGACGTAGCAATTGGCAATGCCTTTAGCGCGGCTGAAATTCAAGCCGCCATTCGCCAAGCACAACAAGGTGTAGTTAAATATCCAGAATTTAAAAAGCTGAGTAAGCAAGCGGGCTGTATTGGTTATACAGTGTGGATAGCGGGAAGACATGTCACCTATTTTGGCCGCAAAGGCGAACAACATATAGAACACTTCCCCATCTAGACCACCAAATAAAGTACGAGAAAAAGATGACAAACTCTTCACTAGCAAGTCCTTTAGAAGCTCATTTCGGTTATTGGATTAGGCAAGTATCAAACAGCGTGTCCAGCCGATTTCAAAAACTTATTGAAGCAGAGGGCGTATCTGTAACTGAGTGGGTTGCGCTACGAATACTGCTTGATCAAAAACACACAACCCATTCAGAACTGATTCAATCCCTTGGCCTTACCAAAGGCGCAACCTCAAAAGTGATTAGCCGATTAGAAGAGAAAGGGCTGCTGAAAAGAACGCTCGCAAAGGGTAGCGCGCGCGATCAGCTGTTAGTGTTAACAGAAAAAGGCCGCGCACTTGTACCTCGGCTTGCATTGCTCGCCGATCAAAATGAAGATCATTTTTTTGGACATTTAGATACAGCACTGCGGCGCGAACTTATGTGCACCTTTCAATCACTTGCAGAATTTCACAACATTCAAGCGCCACCGCTTGAATAATTACACCTCTTCTGAGTGTCAACTTGGAAGTGGATTCGCGAATGCTTTCCAATAGTATTACCTTTTATTCGCACAAAATTCACTCCAAAGCTCACCCAAAAGATGAGTAAAATGTAGGAGGTCGGCCTCTAATACAACACCCAAGATTCAAGGGCACACAACATGTGGATTCAAAAAGAAATTCAATTAAAACCCCGCACCAGAGGGTTTCACCT
>DAOORH010000088.1:0-10089 GCA_035389145.1 Cellvibrio sp. | reverse complement strand
ACATGTGGATTCAAAAAGAAATTCAATTAAAACCCCGCACCAGAGGGTTTCACCTCATCACCGATGAAATAATGAGCCAGCTACCAGAGCTTAGAGGTGTTTCCGTTGGACTGTTAAACATCTTTATTAAACACACATCTGCATCTCTCACCATCAATGAAAATGCTGACCCAACAGTTCGCCAAGATTTTGAAAGTTATTTCAATAAATTCGTACCAGAGGACGAACCCTACTATCGCCACCTTGATGAAGGCTCAGACGACTTACCTAGCCACATCAAAAGCAGCATTCTGGGTTCAAATCACTCGCTCCCGATAACACGCGGAAAACTCAATATGGGAATTTGGCAAGGGATCTACTTGTGTGAGCACAGAAACAGTGGCGGCAGCAGAACATTGTTACTGACTATTCATGGTGAATAATAAAACACCCCTTCGAACAAAAATCATTCAAACCCCTTGACACCACATTACTGTGCGGCGCATAGTACGAAAACACTGTGCAACACACAGTGTTTGTCGCACAGTATGGAGGTTTACATGTCAGAAGAACATTTAGAGAAATTACGACAGGAGCTGCGACGCGGCGTACTAGTGCTCGCCGTGCTTGGCTCGCTTAAGCAGCCGCACTATGGCTACTCGCTGCGCAAGCAGTTGCAAGAGGCGGGCATTGATATCGATGAAGGTACGCTCTACCCGCTGGTACGCAGGCTGGCTGACCAAGGCCTGCTGGACAGTGAATGGCAACAGGGCGATGGCCGCGAACGCCGCTATTACCAACTTTCAGCCATTGGTACAGGGCTACTCGCGAGCCTATCCGGCGAATGGCAAACCTTAAACTCAAATATCGCAAAACTCTTGGAGGTTTAACATGAACCTTATTGATCGTTACATTAGCGCAGTCGCGCAACAACTCCCCGCCAGCCGCCGCGATGATATTGCGCGCGAACTGAAAGCCAATATCCTCGATCGCCTTGAGGGTTTTGCCGAGGAACATGGCCGCCCCACCACACCTGCCGATGAATCTGCCATTCTGCGCGAGCTTGGGCACCCTCGTCAGGTTGCTGCAAGCTATTTACCACCGCGTCAACTGGTAAGCGCAGCCTGGTTTCCCTTTTATACCCAATGTCTTATCTACGGTTTAGCGATAGTCCTGCTGATTCAGCTCTTAGGGTTTGGTGTGAGCTTATTGGGAGGCGGAAACGCAAGTATTGGTGGATTACTGGGCGGCGCCATACACAGTGCACTGCTCATGTTTGCCTGCGTAACTGGGGTTTTCTATGGCTTAAGTAACCTGCCTGAAGCAGCCAAGATTTCACCTTACTGCAATTGGAAGCCGGAGCAATTACCCCCAGTACAACACCCTTGGCAGCGGATAAAACTTGAAGAAACTGTAAATGAATTCGCGAGCAATTTTTTTCTCATTTTGGCTCTGCAATATCCGCTGTGGATGTCTGCCGAGACACTCGCGAGCTTGCCGGTTAGCGCGAGCCCCAGCTTGCAACCTTGGGTTTTACCCCTCAGTGCATGGGCGCTGTTTGCGATAGTCTTTAGCCTCTGGAAATTTCGCTATAACTACTGGACACCCTCAACACTATGGATATCCATTGCGCAAAATTTTTGCGGTTGTTTAATCGCCGCTGGGCTAGCAAACGAAAAGATACTGGTCATTAATCACAGCATTCCTTTGCCGGTTGCAACCCATATTAATGACATACTGTACTGGGTGCTCATTGCATCGGTTTGCGTATTTTTGTTTTGGATAGCACGCAGTATTTATTGGTTAAAACTACTGCGAAATATCAAGGCAGCGTGAAATACACATCGCCCGTTTTCAGAATAAAAACACTGCCATCATCTAGCGTTATTTGAACTTCAAAATTCTGGCGGGCGTATTGCGGTGCTTCAAGTAGCTTGAGGCGCAACTGCAGCGGTGCAGACGAATTCACCAGTAAACTCGTAAGCTTTATAGCGCCATGATTTATCGACTCAAACACATCAACAAGCTCACTCCCAGCGGGATACTTATCGCTGTAATTATTCGCACTGGTAATGGATATTTTGGTGAGCTTTTGTTTTCCGGCAGGAAGCGGTGGTGAACAAGCCATGGCTTGCGCGAAAAGACTCCATTGCAATACCGGAAAAGCCTTGGCCTGATATTGTTGGTAAGCCGCATTAAGTTCAAGACTAAAGGTATTCCAGGCAGGCGACTCGTTATTAGCAAGCGGCTTGGGCGATTGCGACGTTACAGTTTCAATGGGCTTTTCATAGCGAACCATGCTCGTGTTGTAGCCAGTGATTAGATAAACCTGCTGCTTAGGCAGAGTTCCACCACAGGTATCCGTAGGGTCGCCACCGCCACCACACGAGCTCAATAACAGCGAAACACACAGCGTACTAATCCCAGCGAGATTCCTTACCATTTTCATAATTAGATCCTATTAACGGTTAATTCCTATTTAAGTTAAAATCCTATCGAAAGTTAACTCCTTCAATAATTCATTACTCACAATGCTTATCTCAAGCAACACGCCCACACCAAAGCGCGCGCAGCATAAGCTAATGGCTCAGCTGGCTTGAATCAACCCGTCAATTGTAGAGTTTTGTACACCCCAAATTAACCATTTGACGGGATAAGCTCGCTAAAGCACAGAATACTGACATCCACTGACACAAGCTTCACGTATAATCTGCCCTTTTGTTGAATTTGCCCAATTGAGAGTAGTAGATGGACACGATTATCGTTCGCGGCGCACGCACCCATAATTTAAAAAATATCGACTTGGATATCCCGCGCGATAAGCTCGTGGTGATCACCGGCCCCTCTGGCTCGGGCAAATCCTCACTCGCGTTCGATACGCTCTATGCCGAAGGTCAGCGCCGTTACGTAGAGTCGCTCTCTACTTACGCACGCCAGTTTTTGTCGATGATGGAAAAGCCCGATGTCGATCATATTGAAGGTTTAAGCCCTGCGATTTCCATCGAGCAAAAATCTACTTCGCACAACCCACGCTCCACCGTGGGTACCATCACCGAAATTTACGATTACCTGCGCCTGCTCTATGCCCGCGTAGGTGAAGCCCGCTGCCCAGAGCACGGCGTGCCGCTCACGGCGCAAACCGTAAGCGAAATGGTTGATACCGTTTGCGCCATGCCCGAAGGCAGCAAATTAATGTTGCTTGCTCCAGTGATTCGCGAGCGCAAAGGTGAACACCTGCATGTATTTGAACAACTTAAACGCGATGGTTTTATTCGCGCGCGTATCGATGGCATTCTCTGCGACTTAGACGATACCCCCACGCTCGATAAGAAAAAGAAACACACCGTTGAAGTGGTGATCGACCGTTTTAAAGTGCGTGACGATATTAAATTGCGTTTGGCAGAATCCTTTGAAACCGCGATTAAATTATCCGAAGGTATCGTCATTATTAGCGATATGGATGAGAAAGAACCGGATCGTCTTTTCTCCTCTAAACATGCCTGCCCAATTTGCGATTACAGCCTCACCGAATTAGAGCCGCGCCTCTTCTCGTTTAACAATCCTGCGGGCGCTTGCCCCTGCTGCGATGGCTTGGGTGTGAAGCAATTTTTTGATGAAGAAAAAGTGATTCAAGACACAGCACTCAGCCTTTCTGAAGGTGCAATTCGCGGCTGGGATAAACGCAATGTGTATTACTTTCATATGCTGGCATCGCTCGCCAAACACTACGGTTTTGATGTGAATACGCCATGGCAAAAACTCAAAGCCGCTCAGCGCTCTGCGGTGCTCTACGGCTCCAAAGATGAAATCATTGAATTTAATTACGTGAATGATCGCGGCGATGTGTACAAACGCAGCCATGCGTTTGAAGGCGTGTTGCCTAATTTAGAACGCCGCTATCACGACACCGAATCTAATTCCGTGCGCGAAGATCTAACCAAATATTTATCCACCCAAAATTGTCCAGAATGTTCTGGCGCACGTTTGAAATTAGAAGCGCGCAATGTATTTATCGACGAAAAAACCTTGCCCGAAATTACTGCCATGCCGGTGGCCGATGCGCACGAATATTATATGCAATTACAATTTACTGGCCGCAAAGCCGGTATCGCCGATAAAGTATTAAAAGAACTGCGCGACCGTTTCCGGTTCTTGGTAGATGTGGGTTTAAATTATTTAACACTTAACCGCAGCGCAGAAACTTTATCGGGTGGTGAAGCGCAACGCATTCGTCTTGCTAGCCAAATTGGCGCAGGATTGGTGGGCGTTATGTATATTTTGGATGAGCCTTCAATTGGTTTGCATCAACGCGATAACGCGCGCTTGTTAAAAACACTTACGCATTTGCGCGATATTGGTAACAGCGTAATTGTGGTGGAACACGATGAAGATGCAATTCGCTTAGCAGATCACGTTATCGATATTGGCCCCGGCGCTGGCGTACACGGCGGCCAAGTGATTGCACAGGGCAATATCAAAGCGATTCTCGCTAACAAAGATTCCATTACCGGCCAATATTTAAGTGGCGCGCGCGAAATTGCGATTCCTGCCCAGCGCAATCCCGTTGACCCCAAACAAATGCTGCGGTTGATCGGCGCCAAGGGCAACAATCTACAAAATGTTACGCTCGAAATTCCGGTGGGTTTAATGACTTGTGTGACCGGCGTTTCCGGTTCAGGAAAATCAACGCTTATCAACGCAACGTTGCATCCACTCGCCGCAACTGCACTCAATGGTGCAACCACGCTAACCCCTGCGGCGCACGATAAAGTCGAAGGCATGGAATTATTCGACAAGTGCGTGGATATAGATCAATCACCGATTGGCCGAACACCGCGTTCGAATCCTGCAACTTACACAGGTATTTTCACACCCGTTCGCGATTTATTTGCAGGCACCCAAGAAGCGCGTTCGCGCGGCTACAAACCCGGCCGATTCAGTTTCAACGTAAAAGGCGGCCGCTGCGAAGCCTGTGAAGGCGATGGCGTTACCAAAGTGGAAATGCATTTCTTGCCCGATGTATATGTGCCTTGCGATGTGTGCAAAGGCAAACGCTACAACCGCGAAACATTGGATGTGAAATACAAAGGCAAAAATATTCACGAAGTCTTAGAAATGACCGTGGAAGATGCGCGCCCTTTCTTTGATGCAATCCCCTCCATTGCCAATAAATTGCAAACACTGATGGATGTAGGCCTTACCTATATTCGCCTCGGCCAAGCCGCGACAACTTTGTCTGGCGGTGAAGCGCAGCGCGTAAAACTCGCAAAAGAATTATCTAAACGTGACACAGGCAAAACGCTTTATATTTTGGATGAGCCGACAACTGGCTTGCACTTTTACGACATTCAACAATTATTAAACGTGTTGCATCGTTTACGCGATCACGGCAACACAGTCGTGGTAATCGAACACAATTTAGATGTGATTAAAACTGCCGATTGGATTGTGGATTTAGGCCCAGAAGGCGGCAGCGGTGGCGGACAAATTATCGCAACCGGCACACCGGAAGATGTCGCGAAAGTTGCGCATTCTTATACGGGTATTTTCTTGGCGCCTATGCTGGAAAAAAACGCGAAGAAGAATGCGCCAAAGAAAAAGCAAAGTGGAAAATAAGAATTTCAGCTTTACGCCTTTAGCCGATACCGCCCAAAAAATTAAGGGGGCGGATATCTGGCTACTGGATTTTTCACTGTTAACTGAAAACCAAATCACCAATCTTTCTAAGTCTCTGTCACAAGAAGAATTGACTCGCGCACAAGCCGTCAAACACAAGCAACAGCACTTTTTAGCAACGCGCGCACTCGTTCGCAAAGTATTGGCGTATTACACAGGCATACCAAGCGCCTCTCTCGAATTCGCACGTAGAGAACAAGGCAAACCTTATTTAGCAAACACCCCCAGTCCGATTTATTTTAATGTATCGCACAGCGGAAATTTCGCCGTGCTCGCCGTTACAACATTAGGCGAAATAGGTATTGATATAGAAACGATTCGGCCGCGAAATTTTTTAGCCATTGCTGAGCGCTATTATCATGCTGATGAATTAAAGCAATTAACGGCAACACCTGAAGCCGAGCGTGAGTCATTATTTTTTAAGCTGTGGACTCTTAAGGAAGCTTTTTTTAAGGCGACGGGCGGCGGAATTTCAAGCGGATTAGATAAAGCCATATTTAGTTTTAGCGACACAAAGATTAACTCAATATTTTGCGAATCATTAAATCTACCAAACAACAATTGGCAATTTCAGCAAGAATTTATTACACCAACCACGCTCGTTGCTCTGGCGCTGCTGACAACCGAAATAATTCAACGCCAGTGGTTTGATGGCAACGCAATGCTAGGTTAGCGATTCCTCGCGATCAGGATTTAACCAACCGGCACAGATCCCATTTAGGGTAATTACAGACTTTTACTTGACTATGGTGCGCCCACTGCTAGCATTGCCGCCGTGATCGACTCCCACTCTTTACCATAAGAATCCCGCCATGTTGCCATTTCATCAGGTTGTAAAAGACGACTTCTCCGCCGTCAACGCACTCATCATTAAACAATTGCATTCCGATGTAGGCTTGGTGGAAAACATCGGCCAGTATTTGGTTGAAGCAGGCGGCAAACGTCTGCGCCCACTGATGGTTTTGCTTACCGCCAATGCGCTGGGTTATCCCCAAACTAGTGGCAAAGCAGAACACTTGGATTTAGCGGCGATAATTGAATTCATTCATACCGCCACCTTGTTGCACGATGATGTGGTGGATATGTCAGCCCTGCGCCGTGGCCGCCCCACCGCCAACGCCCAATGGGGCAATGCGCCCAGCGTATTGGTAGGCGACTTTCTATATTCGCGCGCATTTCAAATGATGGTGCAGATTGGCAATATGGATGTGATGGCAATTTTGGCCAATACCACCAACCTCATCTCTGAAGGTGAAGTGCAGCAGTTGGTGAATGCCAAAAACCCCGATGTCACTGAAGCGAATTACCTCAATGTTATCGACAAAAAAACCGCCATTTTATTTGCTGCAGCCTGTGAAGTAGCCGCAGTGCTCTGCGGCGCAACGGCGCAACAACGTCAGGCCCTGCGCAGTTACGGCCACAAAGTGGGTATCGCATTTCAACTGGTGGATGACGCCTTGGATTACACCGGCGATGCCGCTACCCTCGGCAAAAATGTGGGCGATGATTTGGCCGAAGGCAAACCAACCTTGCCACTCATTCGCGCCATGCAAAAAGGAACACCCGAACAAAGTGCGCTCATCGCCACAGCAATTCGAAATGGCGATGCCACCCAGCTCTCTGCAATTTTGGAGATTGTGCAAGCAACGGGCGCAATGGATTACACCTTAGATGCCGCACGTGAACAGGTTCGATTAGCCGTTGCTGAACTGCAACTATTACCTTCCAACACCTATACGCTCGCCATGCAACAAGTGGCTGAATTTTCTCTGGCCCGCACCTACTAATCGTTCGCTTAATTGACGCTCAGGCCAGCGCTGCGGCCTGAGCTAATAGTCATTTTGACTGCCATTTTCGCCGCTTATAACCTTGACTTATCGTCATTCCATCCAATACTTAGCTAAGCGAAATATCCATTTAAGAATTCGATAAAACGAATGGAGCCTCTTCGCAAACACCCTCCGTATCTCAGTACATTTGTTTGTACCTATAGGACGCCCTATGCCACGCTTTCAAATACCCGCGCTTATCATTCTGTTGATGAGTTTAGGCGTCTGTCAAACGACCTTCGCAGAAGTAAAAACACTGCGGGTAAATGATTCTAACGACCCAAACGGTGACTATGCAGTTGCCATGCTTAAACTTGCTCTCGATCACATGGAGACCAAATACAACGTGGACGTAGGCAAGGAGAACATGACTCAAGCACGCGCCAACGAAGAGGTAAAAACCGGCAAACTCGATTTAATCTGGACCACTACCGACAAAGCGACAGAAGAAGAGTTAGAACCTATTCGCATCCCCTTATTTAAAGGTCTATTGGGTTGCAGAATTTTTATTATCAATAAAAAAAATCAACACAAATTCGATCAAGTAAAAACCTTTGAGGATTTAAAAAAGTTAACCTATGGACAAGGCAAAACATGGGCGGACGGAAAAATTCTGGAAGCTAATGGACTAACAGTTATCAAAACCTACAAATACGACAACTTGTTTTATATGGTTGATGGCGATCGCTTTGATGCGTTCCCCCGTGGAGTTCACGAACCTTTTGGCGAAATTGAAAAGCGCCCAGATCTAAATCTGGGAGTAGAAAATAGTATTTTGTTAATTTACAAAATGGATCTTTATTTATACACCCGCAAAGAAAATCGCAAATTTGCGAAAGAGTTAGAGGAAGGCTTTAACAAAGCCATTGCTGATGGCAGTTTTGACCAATTGTTTTATAGCTCACCGCAAGTAAAAGACATTATGGAAAAAGCCAATATGAAAAACCGCAAAGTTTTTTACTTGGAAAACCCTACGCTTCATAAAGATACACCTTTAGATCGCAAAGAACTGTGGGCAGACCCTAAGGACTTCTAGTCGCCCCCACGGTGGCTGCAAAGCCGCCCCACACCTACCGTTATTCAATCCAAAATCCTTTGCCTCCCACCTGCCCAGCACCCTAGCTTGCACACAAGCTAGGGTGCTGCCCGTCAGATAAATACTGCCGCTTTGTTTAACAAATGCGAACTAGGGTCTATATTCATTAAACAATAAAAATCTCGCCTTCATAGGACGAGAATAAAAACTCGGCTCCTACAAATACGCTGCAACCACGATAGGTTCAATATGAAAAAAAACGCCCTGTGGATCCTAATCTTACTAAGCTTTATTAGCACCAGAACACTCGCCGAAGAACAGTTGATTCGGGTAAATGATTCCAGTGACCCCAATGGCCCCTACGCCGTAAAAATGATTCAACTGGCCCTCAAGCATATCGATAAAAAATACAAACTGGTGGTTACCAAAGAACCCTATTCCCAAGTCAAAATCATGGAGGAAGTGAATATAGGAAAGCTGGAAGCTTTTTGGAACTCGTCAAATGCAGACAAAGAAGAGCGCTTTACCGCTGTGCGAATTCCACTTTACAAAGGCCTGCTAGGCAACCGCATTTTTATTATCCACAAAGACAACCAAAGCAAATTCGACAATATCAAAACCCTTGAGGATTTGAAGAAGATCACCATTGGCCAAGGTAAAACTTGGGCAGACACCATGATTTTGGAAAGCAATGGGCTTACTGTTGTCAAAGCCAACAAATATGAGAGCTTGTTTTTGATGTTAGATGGCGGTCGATTTGATGCATTCTCACGCGGCGTACACGAACCCTTTGGAGAATTAGCGAACCACCCTGACCTGAAGGATCTCACCGTAGAGAAAAACCTTATGCTGGTCTATCGCATGCCGTTTTACTTGTTCGTCGGTAAAGGAAACAAAGCGCTCGCGAAAGATTTAGAAAATGGACTTAACGCCGCAATTGCCGATGGCAGTTTTGATGAAGTGTTCTTTGGCGACCCCTCCGTACAAGACGTACTGGCAAAAGCCAACATGAAAAACCGCCGCGCTTTCTATTTGGATAACCCAACCCTCTCCAAGGAGACGCCCCTCGACCGCACCGAACTTTGGTTTGACCCTAAGTCTATTCCATAATCACTGCGCGCAAACCGCTTAAAATGGCACACCAAGACGCTCCCCGCTGGACAAGCTAAGCACAGCGGGTAGAATGGCGGCCTTTTGTGCGGCTCGGTGCTGCGCAGCCATCCACTACTGAGTTTATTCCATGATCACTTTTGAACCTAAAAGCTCATATACCCGCGACGACTTGATCGATTGCGGTAACGGCCGTCTGTTTGGCCCGGGCAACGCACAGTTACCTACGCCGAATATGCTGATGATCGACCGTATCGCGCATATCAGCCAAACCGGCGGTGAGTTCGGCAAAGGTGAGATTGTTGCAGAGCTGGATATCAACCCAGAATTATGGTTCTTTGACTGTCACTTCCCCGGTGACCCAGTAATGCCTGGCTGCTTAGGCTTAGATGCTATGTGGCAATTGGTTGGCTTTTTCTTGGGCTGGAAAGGCAACCCCGGTCGCGGTCGCGCACTCGG
>DAOORH010000087.1:0-10090 GCA_035389145.1 Cellvibrio sp. | reverse complement strand
TCAAACAAAAACCAAAAAAACTGTAACTGGCGAAAATGGCAAAACTGCGCCCTGAACAACTGAGCGCAGCGCTCACTAAAGGTTTAGCGGCCATTTATATTGTCACTGGCGAAGAACCCTTATTGATTCAAGAAAGCTGCGATGCCATTCGCGCTGCAGCTCGCAAAGCCGGTTTTATTGAGCGCGATTTATATCACGCCGACGCGCATTTTGATTGGAGCCAAGTGCTCGCCTCTGCCAACAGCATGTCGCTCTTTGCCGACAAAAAGATAATTGAGGTGCGCATCCCCAGCGGCAAACCCGGCGATAAAGGCGGCAAGGTTTTGCAAGAATATGCGCAGTCGCCCTCACCCGATAATTTGCTGCTGATCATCACTGAAAAAGTCGATAGCGCCACGCAAAAATCCAAATGGTTTAGCGCGCTCGAAGCACAAGGTACACACATTCAGCACTGGCCGGTAACCACTGAAAACTTACCCCATTGGATTGGCGCGCGCTTAAAACAAGTAGGCTTACAGGCGGATAGCAACGCGATTGATTTACTTGCATCACGTATTGAAGGCAACTTGCTCGCTGCCGTGCAAGAAATTGAAAAATTAAAACTGCTCGCACCCAGCAATGTTATTAGCATGGAGTTAATGGCATCGGTAGTTGCAGATTCTGCGCGCTACGATGTGTTCGGGTTATCCGACAAAGCTTTACATGGCGATGCCCGCGCCGCAGTAAAAACCTTGCACGGTTTAAAATCTGAAGGCACCGAAGCTATCGCCATACTCTGGGCACTCACGCGCGATATCCGCAGCCTTGTGCAAATCTCGCAAATGACCAGCCAAGGTAAAAACTTTGATTGGGCCGCCAAACAAGCCGGTGTGTGGGATAAAAAGCAGCCTCTCTTTCGCAGCGCCTTACAGCGCTTGAAACCCGCTCACCTGCAACAGCTCTTGCGCAAAGCCAATGGCATCGACAAAGCGGTTAAAGGCATGCGCGATGCCGAACCGTGGGATGAATTGCTAGACCTCGTATTGAATTTAGCAGGTGTTCAAAGCTTGCATCCCGTCAATGAAAAACTAAGCTTACGCATATAATTTTCTGATTATAAAAATCGTCACGGAAGGCGAGCACTCAAAAACAACAGCCCCAAAACATCCTCAGCCGAATTTGCACTTTACAAATTCAGCTTTCTATTACGAAAAAATTGCGAGGAATAACGATGAAACTGTTGCACCTGACATCCCTACTAACACGCTTAAACTTGGCTCGCCTGCTCTGTGGATTAAGCCTGACCTTAACCGCCAACTTCAGCATTGCCGATGAAAGCTTAACAGCTTCTGGCACCAACCCAACACCGCGCACCATTGAGTATTCGTGGATGCCCGTTTCAATCTGGGACAAAATGTACGCCGAAGATATAGCCGTGGCTGAAAAAGGCGGCGTGGATTTACTCTTTGTAGGCGATTCTATTACCGCAGGCTGGAACCGGGAAATTTGGCAAAAGAATTTTTCTCAATACAATCCCGCCAATTTTGGGATAGGTGGCGATCACACCGGCAATTTGCTGTGGCGTTTGAAGTATGGCCACGCAGAAAAATTAAAACCTAAAGCGGTGGTACTGTTAATTGGCGTGAATAATTTTGGCCATTTAAATGAAACACCCAAACAAGTTTTTGACGGCATAAAAGCCAACCTAGTATTGCTGCGCAAAATTTATCCCAACTCCAAAATTCTGGTAAACAGCGTATTCCCGTTTGAAGAAAGCGCACAAAGCCCCAAGCGCGCACTCGTAAAAGAAGTGAATGCTATGGTCGCCAAATTAAATGATAACAAGCATGTGTTCGTGAAAGACTACGGCGCAATTTTTTTGCAGACGGATGGCAACATTTCTAAAGAGCTGATGGGCGATTTTTTACATCCCTCGCCCAAAGGCTATCAAGCGTGGGTAGATGTTATGCTTCCCGATATTCAAAAGCTGATGAAATAGGGGAGCGCGACTATGTATAAGTTTTACGTTTCACTTATCTCCTTCTTATGCTTGCTTTTAAGCTCGTGCTTAATCAGCAGCGCCTACGCGGAATCCATTAGTGCAACAGATAATCGTATTGCCGTTATGGGGCGCACCCAACAAAACAGCGACGGCAGTGTGCGCTTTTCATTTCCCGGAGTTAGTTTTTTTGCAAACTTTGAAGGCAAAAACTTATCAATAGAAGCTTTTAGTTCCAGCGAAAACAGCTATCTGGA
Source organism: Cellvibrio sp. (assembly GCA_035389145.1). GTDB lineage: Bacteria > Pseudomonadota > Gammaproteobacteria > Pseudomonadales > Cellvibrionaceae > Cellvibrio. The sequence continues at coordinate 7,855 of DAOORH010000087.1, read as the reverse complement.
AGTAATTATTGATAAAGGCGAACCTAAAACCATTAAACTTTCAAACAAACCGCAAACAATCAATCTGCTAAGTGATAGCAAGAGCAAAAAACACAGCCTTGAAATTATCCACCGCTCAGAAACATGGCACGGTGTAGTTACACTGAAACAATTAAGTAGCGATGGAAAATTCACTGCAGCACCTAAATTACCTAAACGTAAAATGATGGTGCTAGGGGATTCAGTGACCTGTGCTGAAGCTATAGAGCGTATTGAAGGCGGCAAAAAAGATACTAGCTGGTGGAATCCACGTTTATCCTACGGCATGCTCACCGCAAAAAATCTTAACGCACAAGTTCAGCTAGTGTGCATGGGTGGGCGCGGTTTGGTTCGCAGTTGGAACGGAAAAACTGATGAGCGCAATCTCCCCGGTTTTTATCAGGATGCTATTCCAGACTCAGCAGCATGGGATCAAACCCACTATCACCCCGATGTCATTGTCAGTGCCATTGGCACCAATGATTTTGGAACAGATATTCCCGATCGTGAAATTTATGTATCTACTTACGTGAAACTGGTAAACCAACTTTTAAGTGATCATAAAAAAGCACGGGTTATATTGATTGAAGGCTCAATCTTAAATGGCGACAAAAAAACTGCACTCACTGAGTATCTGGTTGAAGTAGCTAAACGTGTAAACGATAAGCGCGTTCACATTGCCACATCAACTCACTACCCCGGCGATAAAACCGATGCTCACCCAACTAAAGAACAACACGCCGCCATGGCAAAAGATTTAATACCGCAGATTAAGAAAGTAATGACATGGTAAAAAATAAAGGCAAAAAAATGGGCGCTCAGTGAGCGCCCATTTTTTTGCTGCTAGATACAACTTAAAACGAATACTTCACATTTAAAGTATAAGCATCAAAATCGCTTGTCAGCTGGGTGTACTCAAGTTCAGCAGCAAGCTTTTCAGAAAACTTATAGCCACCACCAATACCTGCAGAAAACTCTGTTTCTGTTTCAGACATAGATTGATCGAAATCACTCAAATCAAGTCCCATTTCATTCGCAGAAAAATTAGTGGATTGATTAGCAGAGTTAACTACATTGACAGACGCTTTTGTGGCTCCGCCATCAATAGTCGTTTTAACGCTCAAAAGGCCGGCCTTGGCTTTAAAGTAAAGTTGGCCAGAAGTGCGGTATACACCATAAATACCGTAGCTATCTACAGACGCATCTAACTTAACAGTCATATCCAAGTCTGCGGATTTTACGGCAGCTATAGCTTGTGCAGAGGTAAAGCCCTCGTCCATATATGCTGCGCGCACTTCAGAGGTTATATTTTGAGCGCTATCTACACTCAAGGTACCTTCACTAACAGTTTGAGAGAACTGCGCTTCTAGGGCCCAGTTCTCGGAAAATGAATAACCAAAATCAATAGAGCCATTTTTCGGATTAGAAAAATTAATACCTTCATCTGAAGGCAATTTTACTACACCAAAACCTGCACCCATATAAAAACCGGCGCTTTCCTGCGCAAAAGCACCTGTTGAAAAAGTACCCACTACCGAGGCCAAAACAACAGACATAAGAGTCCTAGACATTTACTGCTCCTAAAAATAAAAAGAATGAGCGCGCAAACCGCGCGCCGCGCACTATACATTTTTATTTTAAAAAGCAGAACCCGATATCAGGTTTTAATTTTTAAATTCAGGCCCCAACGGCTTAAACATTAAAATCATTTTAGGCAAGAGCGTAAGCGTTCCTATAATTGCGGTAAACATTGCGAACGACGTTAGCACACCGAAATAAATCGATGGGATAAATTGAGACAAGGCGAGAATTGAAAAACCAATCACAATCGTTGCCGATGAATAAAACATCGCGCGACCAATCGATGCATGAGAACGATGCATCGCTTCCGTGTAACTCCCACAAGCCGCAAACTCTTCTTTGAACCTGTAGATATATTGAATCGCCTGATCCACACCAACCCCAACTACAATCGCTGCGATTGTAGTCGTCATCATATCCAGTGGAATACCGGCAATACCCATACCACCCAATACAATACCTGCGGCTAGAATATTCGGGAAGATGGCAATTAAGGCGATGCTGAATGAGCGGAACAACACCAACATCATCAATAGAATCGAAATAAATACCACAAAAATAGTTTTGATTTGTGAGTCAAATAAGCTTGCCAGCATATTATTGTAGAGCGTTAACATGCCGGTGAAGTGAACTTGCTCGGGCTGCAGTTTTACGTCATTGATTGCATATTGACCGATGCGCTCAACCAACTCAGCGCGACGTAAATTAGGCGTGGTTTCTTTTACACGCAACGTAATTCGCGCCTGCTGTTTTTCATCGGACAAATAAGGCGCAACCAAAATTTCTTGAATATCTTTTGAGAGCGCGCTGCGCATAACACCCAACTCAAAATCATTGAGTTTTCCGCCGTTAATATCTTTGGCGACTTGATAGGTTGTTGCTAGCGATTGTACTTTGCCAACTTCTGGCAAACTTTCTAAGTAATCGTGTAGTTGTTTTATTTGATCCATTCCACCTGTGGTAAACCAATAACTTTTAGCTGCCTTAGGTTGGGTTTCACCAACAGGTGCTACCTCTGCAAAAGGATCATCAGAATCTTGCGCAACTGACGAATTGCTTGCCACAGGCTCTGCAAAGGGATCTTCTTCCGCGGTGCCAGCATTTTCAGCAACAGGTGCCGCAGCGTCAATTTTCGGCGCATCGATAATAATCTCTAGAGTGGCGGTACCACCCAATTGTTTATCGATAACCGATAGGCCTTTATAAATTTCACTGTGCGAATGGAAGTAATCAATAAACCGATTTTCAACCTCCAGCTTGCTTATACCCCAAATGGAAATGAGCGTCGCCAATAGCGTTACCAGAATAACTTTACCGCCGTGAAATTCTGCGATGCGAGAAAAAGGCAGTGTTAGTTTTGCAGACTTATCGCCCTTATCTTTCGGTTCACCCTTGGGTAACAACATCAAGCCCGCAGGTAAAATCACGAAAGCTAAAACAAAGGCAACGGTTAAACCTATGGTCATCATCCAACCGAAATCAATAACCGGGCGAATGCCGCTCATCACCAATGACATAAACGCAACAATAGTCGTAAGTGCAGAATACAAGCAGGGCTCAACCATCGCTTTTACGGTGGACATGACCAATTGTGATTGCGCCCAATCGGGGTGTTGCGCGTGAATTTCGCGGTAGCGCACCACCACGTAAATGGTAAAGGCAAACGCCATAATTAATAGAAGCGCAACAAAGTTGGATGAAATAACGGTTAAACGCCAATCAATCCAACTCAACCAACCGAGCATTAAAGCCACTGAGGTTAAACACGTGGCAAGCGGCAAAATAATAAAACGCCATTGGTGGAAAATAAGTGCGAGCATAAAAATAATAAAACCGACTAACACTGCGCCGAAAATAACCAAATCGCTTTTAATGTAAGTGAGCATGTCAGAAGTGATCATAGTCACGCCGCCTAAAAATATCTCCGCGTTGCCGCGATATTTCTCTGCAATGTGGCGAACAATTTCTACCCGCGCGCTATCGGTAGCCGCTGCTGCGGTGCGGTACTTTAAATATTCATCTGCAACCAGATCTAATTCTTGTTTCTCTTCTGCACTCAAACCTTCTAAGTCGCGTTTTTCACGTAAGGCATCGCGCTTACGCACTAATTCAATCGCGTGATTGTTGACATCCAAGTTCATTAAGAGCGCCGTGGTTTTGCCATCGGGGCTTAACAGCATGTTGCGATAAATGGGGCTGGTTAAAAATTCTTGTTTAGCTTGCGTGCGATCCACATCGGGTGTCATTAAGGTACGTGTAGATTCTTTTTGCTCAGCCAATGAACGCATGGGGCTGTAAATCAGCGGTACATCGATCATAGAATTAACGCTTTGCACACCTTCTACTTTGGCAAGCTCATCGCGCAAATTTTTCAAGGTATTGATAGATTCATCCGAAAACATTTCAGCATTAGGCGAATAGGTCACTACCAAAAAATCACCGCGCTGATAGCGCTGATTAATTTCACGGAAGTAGTCGATGGTGTTGTCGTGCTCTAGCGTGAGCGAATCTGCGGAGGCATCTAATTTGAAATTGGGCAAACCTAAAACCGCGAGAGTTGTTAAGGCAAATATAGTGGTTAAGGCCGCAAAGGGGCGTTTGATAATGGTGGCTTGGTAAAGCGATGCAATTTTACTGTGCACTTTATGCAACATGAGGAAAACCTTTTTCAATTGTCTTGAAGATGTTTGCAAGAAGCCGAATGGCTCAGAAACACGATACCAGCGGTGGCTGGGGGGCAGGAAAAACCGGCCGCCATTATGCGATAGCAGGCAGCCGATGAAAATCTTTATTCCCGCACTGGGCGCAAAGGGTGACAATTATCAGCGCACGACCTGAACTGGGCATTAACACGACCTAGTCACCGGGTTGATCAGGAGCATCTGCTTTTTTGTGACCATCAATATGACCCAAAGGTTTATCAGGCCAGAGCAAATCGCGCACGCGTACTTTCAGCTCTTTGGCTTCAGGGAAACCATTGTCACGTTTGCGCTCCCATATCAATTCACCGTTCAGCCACACCTCAAACACACCGCCTGTGCCCGGTTTTAGGGTGACTTCGTGGAGGTCGCCATCGAAGGTAGACAGCAGCTCTTGGGCAAGCCAAGCGGAACGCAACATCCAGCGACACTGGTTACAGTAGTGGATAATAACTTTATTCGTTAAAACGGATGAGTTAGACGACATGTCGTTCGAAATGGTCATAAACAAACCTAATTTGAGTTGATACAATCGCGCTATTATAAGACGCTACTCTTATTACGACGCCACCTATTCAATAATAGCTACCCTTTATTAACAGCTGTGTATTAACGGAAATCATCAATGCTCAAACTTCATTTCAAGGACAATCGTCAATCTGCTTGCTGGGTGACGGAGAAGTTATATTGCATAGGCTCCTCCAGCGACAATCAATTAGTCATTAATGACCCAAGCGTAGATTCACTGCACGCCAAAATTTTTGCTGAAGACGAAAAATACGTCCTTAAAGATAACAATAGCGCCCAAGGTTGCTTTATCAATGGCCAGCGCATTACTCAAAAAGAAATTCTGCCCGGCGATATTTTACGTTTTGGCGCAATAGAGCTTATTGTTCTCGACCCACGCAAGCTTCACGAACAAGACGATTCAGACCAAAGCGTACCTTGGCGTTTGGTGTCAGATAGCAGCTGGCTACCCGGCAAAACCTTTATCATCATGCCCGACCGCGCTGTGATTATTGGCCGTACCGACCAGTGCGACATCACCATTCCCGGCACTCACTTATCGCGCCGCCATACCGAGCTTCGCATTCAAGGGTCAAAACTACTGGTTAAGGATTTAGGCTCGTCCAACGGAACCTTCTTGAACGACAAAAGCATCTCCGAAGCCACCGCCGAAAATGGTGACCGCCTGCGCGTTGATGTCTACACCTTTCGTTTGGTCGCACCAGACATGGATGTACACAAAACCCGCATTCGCGCCACTATAGAGTCCATCAGCAAGCCGGTTGAACGCAAACAAGCGAGCAACGAACCCAAGCGCTGGAAAACTCGCCCTACATCACCCGGTAATCGCAGTGAACCGACCTATGAAGAATCTACCAGCGGAAACTGGAAATGGGTTCTACTCGGTGTGGGCTTACTGGTATTAGCGGTGATTGCAGCCAAATTCTTGTGGTAGAATTCGCGCCGACTATTTTTTATTAAAGCGTACACGACAACCTCCACCCCGGAATCCAATAGTTAGGAATCCCAAATTAGGAACCCAACATGAGCTTTGAAAAAGTACCTGCGGGCAAAAGCCTGCCAGATGACTTCTACGTTGTTATCGAAATCCCGTTAAACAGTTCGATCAAATATGAAATCGACAAAGATGCGGATGCATTATTTGTTGATCGTTTAGTTAGCACCCCTATGCATTACCCAGCAAACTATGGTTATATCCCCAACACACTATGCGGTGATGGCGATGCGGCTGACGTATTAGTGCTCTTCCCAGAGCCGGTACAAGCGGGCTCTGTGATTCGTTGCCGTCCAATCGCCGTACTGAAGATGACTGACGAAGCGGGCGAAGACGCAAAAATTCTTGCGGTACCCCACGATAAATTGACCAAGCTTTACAGCAATATTCAGTCTCTGAGCGACTTGCCGGAAATTATTCCGCAACAAATCGCACACTTCTTTGAACACTACAAAGATTTGGAAAAAGGTAAGTGGGTAAAAGTAGAAGGCTGGGGCGATTTAGAAGCGGCACGCAAAGAAATTATGGATGCCGAAGCTCGTTACAAAGCAGCAAAATAATACGCAATAACTAACGACCGCTCTGCGGTCGTTATGTTTTTAGGTTTCGGGTGAGAGCGAAGCGAAAAATTACAATTCGTTAAAAAATACAATCGAAGAGCGCATGGAACAAAGCGTTCTCTATAAAAACCAGCAGGCAGTGAGTAACGCCTAGTTGCGACTAAAACCAATAGTTAAGACTAAAACTAATCGTTACCACCAAAACTAAACCAGTAGAATAATAGGTATCCCCCATGGCCTCCGCCCCTCACGTGAAACACCCGTTACTATGGGTGCCAACCGGTTATTTCACCATGGCACTCGCTTACATGACCCTGACCAGTGTAAGCGCCATTATGTTTAAAAACTTAGGTCTCGATAACGGTACAGCAGCGGAATATGCCAGCTACCTAATTCTTGCCTACACCATTAAACCCCTGTTTGCTCCCTTCGTGGAAATGTATAAAACCAAAAAATTCTTTGTGCTCTGCGCGCAAATGGTTGTGGGTTTGGGATTTTTAGGCGTTGCACTCGCCATGAGCTTACCCAATTACATGCTTATTCTCATGACGCTATTTTTTATATTGTCATTTGTGGGTGCAACTCAAGATATCGCTTCAGACGGTGTTTATGTCACCTCGCTCGATAGCAAAGCCCAATCACTCTATTGCGGCGTGCAAAGCTTGAGTTGGAATATCGGCCCCATCGTGGCCATGGGTGGATTGGTTTATCTCAGCGGAAAATTACACACTGAATACTTCGGTCACGATGCAGCCGTTTTCGGCCCCGACTGGATTGATTCCTGGCGCATTATTTTCTTTATAGTGGCAGGTATCACCATCCTTATGGCCTTTTGGCACATGCGTGTTATGCCAGAGGGCGCGCGCGCTGAGAACACCCCCAAGTCTGCCAAAGACGCCATGCTGATTTTGTGGGACTCCTTCGTCACGTTGCTGCAAAAGAAAGATATTTGGATCATGCTGGCCTTTGCTTTCCTATTCCGTCTAAGCATCGGCTTTCTGGAAAAAATTGGCCCATTCTTTATGGTAGACCCCATCGAAAAAGGTGGTTTGGGTTTAACCAATGAAGCTTTGGGTATAGTCTATGGCACCTACGGCCTTGCAGCCGTGGTTCTTGGCTCATTGTTAGGTGGTATGTTCGTCGCAAAAAGAGGCTTAAAACCGACTCTCTTCTTGCTTTGCTGTGCGATTAATATTCCCAATGTCACCTTTCTTATTATGAGTATCTACCTACCTACTGATTTGATGGTGATTACTGCAGGTGTCGCCATTGAGAAGTTCTTCTTCGGCTTTGGCTCGGTAGGTTTTATGATTTATTTAATGCAGCAATTGGCGCCTGGTAAATACACCACAACCCACTATGCGTTTGGTACGGGTTTAATGGGCTTGTGCATGATGGTCACCGGTGCAATTAGCGGCCACTTGCAGGAATACATGGGCTACATCAACTATTTCATTTTTGTCATGGTTGCGACC
>DAOORH010000086.1:8849-10380 GCA_035389145.1 Cellvibrio sp. | reverse complement strand
CATAGCCAAGGTCTGTAAGTAAGTAGTTGCCTACTATGCCACAAACCTAAGGGCTGCAAAGGCCAAATTTGCCGGATTACCGCTGCCGCTGTTCGCAAAAAGAAAACCTGTAAAAAGAAAACCTGTGCCATAATTTGCGCCTCTTCTTTTGGTTTCAGAACAGGGCTTTAACATGGCAAACCTCGGCACGCTTTACACCGTTTCTGCGCCTTCCGGTGCAGGTAAAACCAGTTTGGTATCGGCCTTGGTGAAGTCTAATCCCGAAGTCTGCGTCTCCGTTTCCCACACCACTCGCCCCATGCGCCCCGGCGAAGTTAATGGCATCAACTACCATTTTGTCGATCATGCGACCTTTGAAAGCATGATTGAATCATCTGCGTTTCTTGAACATGCCCGCGTATTTAGCAACCTCTATGGCACCTCGCAAAAGTGGGTGGAAGAGACTTTGCAGCAGGGCATTGATGTGATTTTAGAGATCGATTGGCAGGGCGCTAAGCAAGTACGCGCGTTGATGCCCGATACGGTGAGCCTGTTTATTCTGCCCCCGTCGCTCGCCTGTTTACGCCAACGTTTAACTGGCCGTGGGACAGATCCAGAAGCCGTGATTGATGCGCGTATGGCGGAGGCCTTGAGCGAGATGTCGCACTATGTAGAGGCGGATTACCTCATCATTAACGATGACTTTACTACCGCACTGGCACAGTTTCAGGCCTTGATTACCAGCCAGCATTTGCGTTTGGCGCGCCAAGTGGAAAAACACGCACCTTTAATCACTGAATTGCTAGCTTAAGCCGTTGTAGAAAGACGGTTATTTTATAAGCACAGCTTGGCAGTTTTACCTTATTTAGCGCATAATGCGCCCACTTTTTTAAGGCGACAGCTCGTCGCATTTTTGCTGAGTACAAAGTTATGGCACGTATTACTGTTGAAGATTGTTTAGCTCATGTTGATAACCGCTTTGAATTGGTTATGGTTAGCAGCCGTCGCGCACGCCAGTTGGCGATTGGCGGTAAAGAACCCTTTGTTGCTCCAGAGAACGATAAGCCAACCGTTATCGCCCTGCGTGAAATTGAAGAAGGCTTTATCGATGCAAGCATTCTGTTAGAAAAAGAAACCTTGCCTCAGCCAAAACCAGAGCGTGTTTACGACAACGAGATCTAATCTCGCTGCAGCCGCTTAAAAACCCGCTAAATCCTAGATTCAGCGGGTTTTTTGTTGCCCGGAATTTACCTATCATTCAGCTTTTGGCGTTACACTCGGGGTTACTGTTAGACTTAGAGCCTTGTAACCATTGAGTTAAATAGGGAGTCGTCATCCCCGCAGGGGATCCAGCGACTTTAATGTAAAGCTAAAATCAAGGTCACTGGATCCCCTGCGGGGATGACGGAACCCACAATCGGAGTACGGCATTGCAAACCATTGAAGCCTTAAGCCACAGGCTTTCGTCTTATCTGGAAGCGCCCCAAATTAATTTGGTGAAGCGTGCCTATTACTATGCCGAACAGGCTCACGATGGCCAAAAGCGCCGCAG
>DAOORH010000086.1:7376-8749 GCA_035389145.1 Cellvibrio sp. | reverse complement strand
ATGCGCACCAAGAAGAAGTTTTTCAAAGAAATTATGGATGTTTACGCCTTCCGCATTATTGTGGATAGCGTGGACACTTGCTACCGCGCCCTCGGCGTAGTCCATAACCTTTACAAGCCGGTGGCGGGCGAGTTTAAAGATTACATCGCTATTCCCAAAGCGAATGGCTACCAATCGCTGCATACCGTTTTGGTCGGCATGCATGGCGTGCCGATTGAAGTACAAATCCGCACCAAAGAAATGGATGAGATGGCTAACAGCGGGATTGCCGCGCATTTCCTTTATAAATCCAACAGCAATGACCCAGTCAATATCAGCCATAGCCGTGCACGTCAATGGGTACAGGGTTTACTGGAGATGCAACAGAACGCGGGTGACTCCTTAGAGTTTATCGAAAACGTAAAAATTGATCTCTTCCCTGACGAAGTTTATGTTTTTACGCCCAAAGGCAAAATTGTGGAATTGCCTACCGGCGCGACGGCGGTGGACTTCGCTTACGCCGTGCATACCGATGTAGGCAATGCCTGTGTGGCCTGCCGTATTAATGGACGTTTAGCGCCTTTATCGCAACCGCTGTTGAGTGGCCAGAAAGTTACCATCATGACCGCGCAGGGCGCGCAACCGAATCCCAACTGGCTCAACTTTGCCGTGTCTGGCAAAGCGCGCAGTGCGATTCGCCACTTCCTTAAGAGCCAGCGTCATCATCAATCCATCGCTTTGGGTCGCCGTTTATTAAGTAAAGCCTTTAGCGATTTGCAGTTAAATTTTGAAAGCCTGAGTGAAGACCTACAGCAAAAATTGTTGGCCGATACCAAGGTGGAGTCGCTGGATATTTTGCTAGAAGAAATTGGTCTGGGAAATCGGCTTGCGGCATCAGTCGCGAAATTATTGAAACCCGATAGCGATATCAAACCGCGCGCCAGTAGCAATGCACCTATCACGATTGATTCTGCCGAAGGCATGATGATCAGCTTCGCGCGCTGTTGCCGCCCCATTCCCGGCGACCCGATTATTGGTCATATCAGTTCCGGTAAAGGCTTGGTGATTCACCAAGACACTTGCCGCAATATTGCCGACTTGCGCAATAGCCCCGAGAAAATTAGCCAAGTAAATTGGGCCGCGAATGTGAGCGGTGAATTCTTGGTAGATGTGCGCGTAGAAGTGAAAAGTGAACGCGGCATTATCGCCACCATCGCCAATCGTATTAACGAAGAAGCGGGCAGTATTGAACATATTAATGTGCAAGAACGCGATGCGCACAACAGCGTGATTAATTTATCGATTGGTGTACAAAACCGCGTTCACCTCGCCAATATTTTGCGCCGCATTCGCTTGATGAGTTTTGTGATTAGGATTCATCGAAGTAAGAATTA
>DAOORH010000086.1:0-7276 GCA_035389145.1 Cellvibrio sp. | reverse complement strand
ACGCGGTTAAAGTTTTCAGATTGCTTATCTTGGCCACCGTAAATTAAATAGTCTTTTAAATGTTTGCTTAAATCCTTACGGAATCTATCCACTTCAGTTTGAATATCGGCTAAATCTTTATCCAAGCCATTAGCTTTAGCCAATTCTTTTTCAATTTCGCCTAAGAATTTTTCAGCAGTCTGATAAGTGTTTAAACCATTTTTCTGGGCAAACTTCTGCGCCTCTTTACTAACGCCAGCGTTCTCGTAAGACGATTTTTCAAAGGTGGTTGCCACAATGGACTTAAAGGGCTCCGCAAAAGCGGTGAATGCGCCAGCGGTTACAACATTCAGCGATGCAGTAGCAATATCACCAAACGGGCGAATTAAAGAATCCATACGGGTTTTCTGAATGGGTGAGGAGACTTTTTTCACATCGTCGATAACACGTTTAAACGTTGCGTAGCCCAAGGGGTTAGCCATTTTGCTGCGTTCAGATGTTGCGAGTACCAGCGAAATAGTGGAATAAATCCCGTTGGAGTATTCAATGTACTGGCGTTGAATTTCAATTTGCGAGGTATAGGTTTCGCCGAGTTTTTTCAGTGCATCGGTTTGCACTTGATAGCTTTGATCATCGCGCAATTTGCCCATGACTTCATCGAACACTTGCTGCTGATTTTTTTGCAGCGCTGTACTCAAGAGAATGCGGTCGACAGAAATGTCATCGATATTTAAGGTACCACCGACAGTTTCTATATCTAAACGAATATATTTTTTACCCGGGTCATCAACAGAAACACGTTTCGCATGGTAATCAGTATTGGGGTGTGTGCCCTCCAACATGCCCACTTGCACCCAACCAGCGTCATCGCTCAATGAGCTGTTTAGCAAGACTTTAATTTTGTAGTTGGTAACGTTGGTTGAGGTGCGTAGCCAGATTTCCATGGTGCCAGATTCTGCAACCATGTTCTTGGTGCGAAGCGATGCTTCGTTTTCAACCTTGATGGAGTTGGTGCCAGCGTGCGCTTGGGTTGCATCCACCTCGGCCCCGTAAACCAGTGCCCATTTTTGCGACTCGCCTTCAAAATCGCTGAAAAAAATGGCTTGTTTATCGTCGGCAAACACTGAGGCGCAGACGGACAATAACCCGAGAGCGAAGATGGGAACGACTAAACTTTTGGCATAAATCATGGTGATCCTATTAAACGCATTGAGCGTGATATTAACTCTTTCGTAAAACCATCGGCAGCTAAACCCAGCAGATGTTGAATTCCCGCCAGACCCTGATAAGGGTTTCGAGCAGACTATAGGGCGGTCACAATGAACGCAATCTGAACATTGCCAAAGGCGTGGGCGCCCATATTATCGCGTATTGTCTAGGCTCGCAGATGTTTTGGGTCGCTAAAATTGCCTCTAGCCCTAATAGCCCTGCTTCTCTATACTCGAACGCTTGATTACCCCTACATTTAGTACGACTAAGGAACACCATGACCAATAAAGCCATTATTCACAGTGACAATGCCCCAGCCGCCATAGGCACCTACTCGCAAGCGGTTAAAGTGAACAACACCGTGTATCTTTCCGGCCAAATTCCGCTCGATCCGGTCACCATGCAATTAGTAGAAGGCGATTTTGCGGTACAAGCGCATCAGGTCTTTAAAAACTTACAGGCCGTTTGCCAAGCTGCAGGTGGCGAATTACGCGATATAGTGAAGTTGAATATTTATCTGACTGACTTGGCTAACTTCCCCATCGTGAATGAAGTTATGGGGCAATATTTTCAAGCGCCTTACCCAGCGCGCGCGGCGATTGGTATTAATCAGTTGCCACGTGCGTCGTTAATTGAAGCTGATGGGGTGATGGTGATTTAATCCCCAGCGCTTCCCTAATAGGGGCGATTTGGGAAAAGTGCGCTGCCCCTGTAATACCTGTATTTACACTTCTTTGCGGCTGAATTTGGGATCTATTTCATCGACTAAAACTTATCACGCTTGTAAAATGACAGCGCTATCAACAGTAGCCTCGCTTAATACTCTGTGAATATTAGATTGATAAAAAGGACCCATTATGAAATACCTGAATCCATTACGTTTTACTCTTGCTGCAGCGTGCTTTTTCATTGCGTGCACGGCACAAGCTGCGCTTTTTAAAGTTGATATTTCTGCGGCGGGTTTTACCTCAATATCCGAAGCCTGGGATTTGGGCTATACAGTTACTACACCACCTCAAGATGCAATTTCTGGGTATATCACCTTTCAGGCTGATTCTTTTGGCGCAAACATTGATGCCATCACCGGCGTGTCCTTACTTATTGATGGGCATCAGTATCAAGCAAATGAGATTGGCGGTACACCCATAGCGGATGGCTACCTATTTGGTGGGCTGCTCAATGATATTAATGGTGTTACTTCCGGGACGAATGATTTCTGGGTGCATGCATTCTCTACCATAGGTGGTAACTTCTTTTATTCGTCTACCTCCGCGAGTGATTCGTGGTTTTCCTACGAATACACCTATAGTTATACCAAAGTGCCCGAGCCAAGCGCTCTCGTTTTGCTGTTTGCGGGCTTGTTACTTGTTGGAGTAAAACGCGCTACCAGACGAAATTAGTAGTTTTGTCAGAACACATCTTTATTCGATGATTAAAAAAGCTGATGAGCATTTTGCTTTTCAGCTTTTTTAATGGATCCAAATTTCAACGTTTTACCGCCACTGGATTCGGCAAATCAGTAATAGTACCTCCTGCTAATTCTGCTGCTAAGCCAACGCTTTCATGGAGTGTTGGATGCGCGTGAATCGTTAGCGCAATATCTTCTACGCTAGCATTAAACTCCAATGCAAGCGTCAGCTCACCGAGCAATTCCCCCGCGTGAATACCCACGATACCGGCACCGAGTAGGCGGTCTGTGACCGGGTCAAAAATCAGTTTTGTTTTGCCTTCGCTGCGGTCAGCTGCCAGTGCTCGGCCGCTGGCGCTCCAGGGGTAAACTGCGGTTTTGTAAGTGATGCCATGTTGCTTGGCTTCTTTCTCGGTCAAACCTACCCAAGCAATTTCGGGGTTGGTGTAGGCGATGGATGGAATCGCTAGCGGTGAGAATTCATGTTTGTGCCCGGCAACGACTTCAGCAGCAGCATGACCCTCGTGGCTGGCTTTGTGGGCAAGCATAGGCTGACCGACGATATCGCCAATCGCCAAAATATGCGGCACATTGGTTTGCAGGAGTTTGTTGACCGCGATAAAGCCGCGCTCGTCCAACGCAACACCGGCTTTTTCGGCAGCGATTTTTTTACCGTTAGGCGTACGGCCTACGGCAACCAAGACTGCGTCAAAGCTGCGCTCTTCGCTGGATGTGCTGAATTTCACAGAGATGGCATCGGGCTTGGCCGTTACCGCTTCCACTTTAGTGGAGAGTAATAGCTCGAATTTGTCTTTGTTGTGACGGGTAAAAACCGTCACTAAATCTTTGTCGGCGGCGGGGATAAGTTGATCGGCAAACTCCACCACCGTGACTTTGGTGCCCAGCGCTTCGTACACTGTCGCCATTTCCAAGCCGATAATACCTCCGCCAATCACCAATAAACGCGCTGGAACCGACTTAAGTTCCAATGCGCCGGTTGAATCGAATATGCGGGGATCTTCGGGGATAAAGGGCAGTTTTACACTGCTAGAGCCTGCGGCGATAATCGCGTGTTCAAATTGGATCAGGGTTGTTTCATCGCCATTCACGACTTGTAATTGATGGTCATCCACAAAGCTGCCGTAGCCTTGCACTATCTGCACTTTGCGGCTTTTTGCCATCCCGGAAACGCCGCCTACAAGCTTGCTGACAACCGAATCTTTGTAGGCGCGGACTTTGTCCAACTCATAACTGACGGCGCCAAAGCTCACACCCAAATGCTCGGCATGTTTGGACTCGTTAATGACTTCAGCCACATGCAGCAAGGCTTTGGAGGGGATACAGCCAACATTCAAGCAGACGCCGCCAAGCGTGGAATATTGCTCGACCATGATGACTTCCAAGCCTAAATCCGCAGCACGAAAGGCTGCTGAATAGCCGCCGGGGCCGCTGCCGAGAACCACAACTTGCGTTTTTAGGGTGCTTGCCATCATCTTCTCCAAAAGTTTGCCTATCGAGTGATAGGTAAGTTAGTGTTGATTTGTGTCGGAATGTTTCAGCCTATGTTGATGTGGTTGCCGAGGCAGCTCGCGTGTTGTTTTAAGCTTTTATCAGGCGAGCGTAATAAAACCCATCATGCCCATCCGCTGAAGGTAGTAATTGCCTTCCGTACGCTTGTGGAATCCCCCATTCTACATCCAGCAAATCACAGGCGGCGTCTTTGTGGCGCTTCAAAAATCCTTCAATGACTTGGGTGTTTTCTTTCGGCATCACCGAGCAAGTGGCGTACACCAGAATGCCGCCCGGTTTTAGCAGCGACCAAAGATTTTTGAGCAGTTTGACCTGTAGTTCGCCGAGTTTGTCGAGTTCTTCAGGGGTGCGCAATACTTTGATATCGGGGTGGCGGCGAATAATGCCAGTTGCAGAGCAGGGTGCATCAAGAAGAATTCGGTCGAAGAGTTCGCCGTCCCACCAGTGTGTTTTGGTTCCATCACCGCAGATCACGTTGGCGGTTACGCCCAAGCGGTTCAGGTTTTCGCGCACGCGGCCTAGGCGGCGCTCATCGGCGTCCAGCGCAGTCACCTGCAAGCTGGGCTCCACTTCTATCATATGGCCAGTTTTTCCACCCGGCGCGCAGCAAGCGTCTAATGCCTTCATATTGGGCGACAATTGCAGCAAATCGGCGCTTAGTTGCGCGGCTTCGTCCTGAACGCTAATCCAGCCTTCGCTAAACAAGGGCAGTTTTCGCGGGTCGCGGGCGTGTTCTAGGGTAATTCCATAGGGGCTAAATGGCGCTTCAGTTGCGTTTATTTCCAAATCTTGTAGCAGTGCCAAATACTCAGTGCGACTGATTTTCTGGGTATTGATGCGCAAGGTAAACGGGGGATGGCTATTATTCGCCGCGATTATTTGGTCGAGTTGATTTGGCCAATTTTTTCGTAAAGTGGCTTCAATCCACGCAGGATGATTGGTTTGAAAGGAGTAATTTTGCGCCAGCAGTTTGTCTAGTTTGCTTTTATCGCGCTGAAATTTGCGCAGCACACCATTCACTAGGCTTGTCGCCCAAGGCTTTTTCAAGAAGCGTGTAACTTCCACAGTTTCGCCGAGCGCGGCATGGTCGGGAATGCGGGTGTGCAGTAGCTGATAGAGACCTAGTAACAGCAAGGCTTGGATATCGCTGTCTTTCGCACGTAAGGGTTTATCGACCAAGCATTCCACATAAGCGCTCAATTGCGGCTGATACCGGCAGGTCCCAAAACACAGTTCTTGTAAAAGTGGGCGATCTTGCTCTGAAACTTGAGACTGGATTGCAGGGAGCAAGCTGGAAAGCGAGCCTTGCCCCTGAAGGATTTTTGCCAATACTTGCGCGGCGGCGGCGCGAACGCTAATCACAGTGATGGCTCCAGAAGAGGTTGTTCAAATAGATCGCCCACCTTAAAGAGATCTGGGTGGCCGCGCAGCATTTCGCCGACGTTAAGGGCTTTTTTACCCGGTAATTGGATATTTTCGAGAATAAGTTGGCCTTGGCTGCAGGCTACCCAAACACCTTGGGTATCAATTTGGGTGATACTGCCAAGCGGTGCATTGTTAGTTTTATCAACCGCTTTAGCCATCCACACACGAATGCGCGCATCATCGCCAGCGCCTGCTGGTTTGGTGTGTGCTACCGGAAAGGGGTTAAAAGCACGAACTTTTCGCTCCAGCTCAATAGCTGTGAGTTGCCAATTAAGTGCGGCTTCTTCTTTATGGAGTTTTGGCGCGTAGTTGCTGAGCGAATCGTCTTGTTTGATGGGCTTGGTCTGACCGGATTGGATTTGTTCCAAGGCTTCTAGTAATGCCGGGGTTCCAATCGTTAAGAGTCTATCGTGCAGAATTCCGCCGGTATCTGTCGCCAATATCGGGCAAAAGGCTTTTATCAGCATGTCGCCAGTATCTAGGCCGACATCCATCTGCATAATGGTTACGCCGGTTTCAGTATCGCCTGCTTCAATGGCGCGCTGAATCGGCGCGGCACCGCGCCAGCGCGGAAGAATGGAAGCGTGTACGTTTACGCACCCGAGGCGTGGAGTATCCAAAACCGCTTTGGGTAGGATCAAACCGTAGGCGACCACCACCATCAAGTCCGCGTTCAGTGCTGCTAGTTCAGCTTTGGCTTCATCGCTTTTAAAATTCAGCGGTTGATAAACAGGAATATCGTGCGCTAAGGCAACTTCTTTTACGGGGCTGGCAGTGAGCTTTTTGCCGCGCCCAGCTGGGCGGTCGGGTTGCGAGTAAACAGCAATCACCTCATGGCGGCTGCCGATTAAGGCTTTTAAGTGCTCGGCGGCGAATTCGGGGGTGCCGGCGAAGATGATGTTCAGTGGGGTATCGGACATAGTGTTTCGAGATTCAAAGAGGTGAACTGGTAGCCCCTATTAAGTTTCGCTTCTTAGGGGCTACGTCAATTAAAAAAGGCGCTTAGCGCGCCTCTTCTTTGTGTTTCTTTTCGAGTTTTTTACGAATGCGGGTGCGCTTAAATGAGGAAATATAATCCACAAACAACTTACCGTTCAGGTGATCCAGCTCATGCTGAATACACACGGCGAGCAAACCCTCGGGCTTGATGGTAAAGGATTTACCCTCGCGATCGAGCGCGGTTACGCTAATGTGTTCGGGACGCTCTACAGTTTCGTAGAAGCCGGGTACTGATAGGCAGCCTTCATCGTATTCGTGCAGATCGCTATCCAATACCACCACTTCAGGGTTAATAAACACCATAGGCTGTGATTTATCTTCACTGACGTCTATAACCACAATGCGTTCATGTACATTAACTTGCGACGCCGCCAAACCAACGCCGGGGGCGTCGTACATGGTGTCAAACATATCGTCGATCAGCGTTCTAACGCGGTCATTAACCTCGGTTACCGGTTTGGCAATGGTGCGCAAGCGGGGATCGGGGAATTCGAGTATTTCTAATATCGCCATAGTCTTGTGACAAACTTCTAGTAAAAAGATAATAAGCGCTGCTAACATGATGATCGTACAGGAAATACTCTGTATTCTGGAAGCAGCGTGGTGGATTAATAAGCTATTATAACGTCTATCTGTCTGATGGCCGAATAAAACAGGATCGGTTTCTATGAAAAAAATCATTATTGGTATTATTGCCGCTGCTTTTTTGAGCTTCAATGTGTGGGC
>DAOORH010000085.1:0-10393 GCA_035389145.1 Cellvibrio sp. | reverse complement strand
TTAAAACCGCATCCGCTGAATTCGTACCGCATTCATTATCGCCAACAGTGCTACACCAACATCTGCAAAAACAGCTTCCCACATAGTCGCTAAACCGCCAGCGCCAAGTATCAAAACGATAACTTTTACGGCGAATGCCAAGGTGATATTTTGCCAGACGATTTTTTTGGTTTGCTTGCCGATGTTAATGGCCATGGCGATTTTGCTGGGTTTATCGTCTTGAATAACAACATCAGCGGTTTCGATAGTGGCATCACTGCCTAAACCACCCATGGCAATACCCACATCGCTTAACGCAACGACAGGCGCATCATTTACGCCATCCCCCACAAAGGCTACGGTTTGGTTTTGGGCTTTTATCTCTTTCACTTTATTAACTTTATCTTCAGGCAGTAAATCGCCAAACGCATTGGTTATACCTAATTTATCGGCGACGAATTTTACGACCGAACTTTTATCACCGCTGAGCATCGTTATTTTTACGCCCAGTGCGTTGAGGGCGTTTACAGTTACTTGGGCATCCTCTTTTATGCTGTCGGCAATCGTGAGGTAGCCTGCGAATTTTTTATCGTAGGCGATAGCGATGACGGTGTACACGATTGACTCGGGATCAATATCGTATGCAACGCCGAATTTAGTAAGCAGTTTGAAATTGCCTACCAGTAATTCTTTGCCGTTTACGTCGGCTTTTAATCCGTGACCTGATATTTCTTCCACATTGTTGAGTTGGACCGTGTTATCGATTTCGCCCACAAAATCATGAATGGCTGTGGCAACCGGATGCGTACTCTGGCTTTCTAATTTATTAACCATTTTCAGAATTTCATCTTTATTGAAATCCGCTTTAAGGTTTAGCTCCTGTACCTTAAAGACACCTTCGGTCATGGTACCCGTCTTATCCATAACCACATGTTGAATGGTGGCAATACTGTCTAAAAAATTACTGCCTTTGAATAAAATACCATTTTTGCTGGCAGCGCCAATGCCGCCGAAATAACCGAGTGGAATGCTGATCACCAAGGCACATGGGCATGAGATAACGAGGAACACCAGCGCGCGGTAGAGCCAATCCGTGAACACATAATTATCAACAATAAAATAGGGAAACCCACAAATCACTATCGCTAACGCGACAACAATAGGTGTATAAATTTTGGCGAATTTTCTGATAAATAATTCGGTTGGCGCCTTCTGTGCTGATGCGTTTTGCACTAACTCCAGGATTTTGGAAAGCTTGCTGTCGGTATAGGCTGTAGTTACTTTTACTTGCGATACGGAGTTGAGGTTGATCATTCCGGCTAACACGGTTTCGCCTTTGGCTTTGGTGTCTGGTTTACTTTCGCCAGTCAGCGCAGCGGTATTAAATGAAGCTGTTTCGGATAGAAGTTCGCCATCCAATCCTAATTTTTCGCCCGATTTAAGTTGAATAATATCGCCGATGTTTACGGCTTCTGCTTTAAGGGTAATGGCTTGGTTATTTTTTAGAATAGTGACTTCGTCGGGGCGTTGGTCTAGCAGTGTTTTAATATTTAGCTTTGCGCGTTTAACCGCTAGGGTTTGAAATACTTCACCCACCGAGTAAAACAACATCACCGCGACCGCTTCGGGGTATTCACCAATAGCGAAGGCTCCGAGCGTTGCGATACTCATTAACAAAAATTCTGAAAATATTTCGCCTTGCCTGATACTTTGAAATGCTTCTTTTAACACCGGCAGCCCTACGGGCAAATATGCCGCTACATACCAGCCCACACGCAACCAACCCGTGAACCAGGATTGCTGGATGTAGTTATCAAGCACTATGGCGATAATCAACGCGATAAAGCTTAACGCGGGAGGAAGAAACATGTTAACCGCGCTTTCATCCCCACCGGAGTGGTCGTGGCCATCGTCGTCCCCATGCTCTTCCTGAGCGCTGTGCTCCGTGTGGCTATCCGTTGCGCAACATTTGTCTTTTCGTATTTCGTTTTTAACGAGCGTATTAGCACGCTGATGTATTTTTTCTTCTTCAGTGCAACAAATCTGTTTACCCTGTTTGTCGTAAATATGTTGGTGTTCCATAGAGTTTCCCTCAACCGATACTGAATTATTTTTTGCGATAATAGACTTTGATCGTTAAAGGCTGCGGCTCGATACCGCTAACGTCTGCCGAAAAAAGTCCTGTACGTTTTGCTTTCGGTCGGAAATGTAAAGTACAGGGCGAATAGCGCGTCACTATGGTTTTTAACAATATCGCCTGTTGATTGAATACTTCAATACTGAGATACCCGCACTTCACGTTGCTGGGCGCAGTAATGGTTCGGATACCGCCTTCAATGGTGAGAATTTTTTCGTTGAAGGTTGCCTTTGAATACGTGAGATAAAGATTGTGCGCTTTGAGATTGCCATCCATAAATGAATGGTATTTTGGTACGGATTGGCATGCACTCAATAAGAGCGTCAGGGTACTTATGACTAATACTCGCATTGTAAATAACATAAAAATCACCTAAAAATTATTACAAATATTCATCGTGTACCCTAACTATTTATGCAATAGATCCGCCTATCGGTAATGCTTGCTCGATGGCGCTAACATAAACCCAGCCGCATATCTCAGTACCAATTTCCCCAGCCTCACGAATGAGATTGGCGATACGTTCTACTTCAGCATCTTCACAGACCAGCGATAATTTCACTTCCGAAATAATTACACGTGCTTCACTTGAATAGGTTAATTCAAATTCATCTAGGGGGCTGAGCGTACCCTTAACGTCTTGCAACGTAAGATTACGATAACCGGCATCGTTCAACGCATCGACAACCGCAATAACACGAACATGATGTAAAAATGCAGTAACTAATTTCATGGTCATACTCCTTCGTAAAAAAGTAGCCGCCTGTTGAGCGGCTACTTTTGTGGTGGTTATATTTATTTCATTGTGCGTATTGGTCGATAAGCCATGCGATAGAGCCCCGGCAAAACCAATAACGTAAGCATGGTTGAAGACAGTATTCCGCCTATCACTACCGTCGCTAAAGGTCGCTGTACCTCGGCACCCGTACTCGTATTCAGAGCCATCGGTAGAAAGCCCAACGCCGCCACGAGCGCGACCATGAGGATAGGCCGCAGACGTAACATGGCTCCTTCACTGATTGCTGAGTCGATATTTTTCCCAGCAGTTAACCCATCCCGGAACGCCGAAACCATCATTACCCCGGTGAGCACCGCGACGCCGGAAAGCGTGATAAAGCCGACGCCTGCGGTAATAGACATGGGAATATCGCGAAGCCAAAGTGCAATCACGCCCCCGGTCAATGCCAGCGGCACACCGCTAAAAACGAGCAGCGCATCTTTTGCAGAACCAAAGGTCATCATGAGTAATGCGAAAATCATCAACAGCGTCAGAGGGACAAGCAGGCTTAGGCGCTTGGAGGCAGATTCCAACTGCTCAAACGTACCGCCGTAGTCAATCCAATACCCAGATGGAAGCTTGACGCCTTCAGCAATTTTCACCTGTGCCTCGCGGACGAAGCCGCCCAGATCCCGATCACGCACATTAGCTGTCACCACTAATCTGCGCTTCCCGTTCTCACGACTGATCTGATTTGCTCCGGGTGCAAGTGAAAGCACGGCAACTTCACCCAGCGGGACATAACCCCCGTTAGGCAGTGGAATAGGAAGATTTCCGAGGGCGGTCATATCGTTGCGCAGTTTCTCAGGCAGCCGTACGACAATATCAAAACGCTGATCGCCCTCGAATACTTGGCCGGCCTCGGCACCACCGGTGGCGGCAGCGAGGGTTTCCTGTACATCAGATATGTTGAGCCCGTAGCGCAAGAGTGCGCTGCGATTAGATTCTATGGAGAGCATTGGAAGTCCCTCGGCCTGTTCAACTTTGACGCCTTCAGCACCGGGGATTGCGTTGAGCACAGCGGCTACCTCATTACCTGACTTTAGCAATTGGGTAAGGTCGTCACCAAAGATCTTCACACCGAGATCCGAGCGTACGCCGGAAATGAGTTCGTTGAACCGAAGTTGGATCGGTTGGCTGACCTCATAGGCATTACCAGGCACTTTAGCGAGCTGCGCTTCGATGGCTTCCAATACCTCAGCCTTCGATTTGCCATCGTCTGGCCATTCATCCTTATCCTTCAACATGATGTAACCGTCGGAAATATTAGGGCCCATAGGGTCGCTAGCCACTTCGGCCGTACCTACACGTGAGAAAAAGGTTTTGACCTCCGGTACTTTCATGACGGCGCGCTCGACCTGAAACTGCATCTCAAGTGATTGCGTAAGATTGGTGCCGGGGATGCGCAATGCCTGGACGGCGATGTCACCTTCATCAAGATTCGGAACAAACTCCGTGCCCATGCGTGAGGCCATGAACCCTGAAAGCAACACAAAAACCACAGCGCCTGCGAGGATAGGAACACGGCGTTTGAGCGCAAATGACAGCGTGGGTGTGTAGGCTTTTTTCGCTTCACGAACAACGCGGTTATCTTTTTCTTCAACGCGACCGGTGACAAACAACGCAACGGCGGCGGGAATAAACGTCAGAGATAGCACCAGCGCGCCCAGCAATGCCATGATCACGGCCATCGCCATGGGCGTAAACATTTTCCCTTCCACACCCGTAAGCGCGAGGATGGGAAGGTTCACCAAAATAACCACAAGGACACTGATAAGACTGGGGGTAAACACTTCGCGAGTCGCCGTAAACACGGTTTGGAATCGCTCCTCCACGTTCAGTATTCGCCCTAAATGATGTTGCTGCGTAGCCAGTCTAAACAGGCAATTCTCAACGATGATGACGGCTCCATCTACAATTAACCCAAAATCCAGTGCGCCAAGGCTCATGAGATTGGCGCTGACTTTGGCTTCTACCATGCCCGTCATAAGTATCAGCATGGAAAGCGGGATGACCATGGCCGTTAAGAGAGCGGCACGGACATTTCCTAACATCACCAGCAACACGACCACGACAAGAATTGCGCCCTCAATCAGATTTTTCTGAACGGTGGCAATCGTCTTATCAACCAGTACGGTACGGTCATAGATCGGCTCAGCGGTAATGCCCTTGGGCAGTGTTTTATTGATCTCAAGCAGCTTGGCCGACACTGCCGCTGAAACGGTGCGGCTATTGCCTCCCAACAGCATTACTGCGGTTCCAAGCACTGTCTCAGCGCCATCTCGGGTTGCTGCCCCCGTGCGCAATTCTTTGCCGTAAGCAACGGTAGCGAGGTCGTTAACCGTAACGGGTACGCCGTCTTTATGGGTAACGATAATCTTCTGGATGGCAGGTATATCGGCGACTTGGCCCGGTGCCCGTATCAGATATTGCTCACCATTTTTTTCCAGATAGCCGCCACCCACATTCGCGTTGTTTTTTTCCAGCGCATGCACAAGGTCTTCAAAGCTAACCCCATACGCGAGCAGCTGTGCAGGTTGAGGCGTGATGTGAAATTGCTTTTCAAACCCCCCAATGGTATTCACCTCGGTCACACCCGGTACTAGGCGTAATTGTGGGCGAATGATCCAGTCTTGAAGGGTTCGTAATGCCATAGCATCGTAAGGTTGTCCGTTCTCCTGCCGGGCATCGGCATCGGCGTGAACCGAATAGTGAAATATCTCACCCAGCCCCGTCGCTACCGGGCCCATGTTGGGCTCAATACCGTCAGGCATCTGGCTTTTAGCTTGTTGCAGACGCTCGTTGATGATGTTCCGCGCAAAGTAAATGTCGGTACCGGCTTCGAATACCACTGTCACTTGGGAAAGCGCGTATCGTGACAGTGAGCGAGTGCTTTCCACATGGGGCAAACCGGCAATCGCCACTTCCACAAGGTAGGTAATTCGTTGCTCCACCTCTAACGGCGAATATCCGGGCGCTTCAGTGTTGATCTGTACCTGTACGTTGGTGATGTCAGGTACTGCATCAATCGGCAGACGCTGGTAATTCCAGATGCCAAGGCCCGCGATAACCAACACGAAAAACATGACCAGCCAACGACGAGCAATTGAAAATTTAAGGAGTGCATCTACCATGATGAAATCTCCCCCAAGGTATGGTGAGCGCGATTATTAGTGTGCATGTTCTGCGCTCTCCTTACCCATTTCCGATTTAAGGATAAAACTGTTTTTGGCCACATAGGTTTCACCTACAGTTACGCCATCAAGCACCTCCGTAAAGGTACTGTCGGCGCGGCCTGGTTTTATGGGGCGCGGCTCAAAACCATCGGCATCTTGCACAAAGATGGATAACTTTCCTTCAATAGTCTGAATAGCATCGTTGCGTACAGCGATGGCGGCGGGCGCTTCCGATATTGTCACCTCACCATTGACGAACTGGCCAGGTGCCCACTGGGCATTGCTGTTATCCAGCAGCACTCGTGCTCGCAGTGTTTGGTTGGTGCTGTTGGCAAATGTTGAGAGATATATCAGTTTGCCATCGCCCGTAAGGCCAGCTTGGGACTGGACTTTTACCGTCTGCCCGACCTTTATCTTCGGTAGGTCACGCGGAAATACATCCAATTCAACCCACACATTACTGAGATCGGATACGACAAAAAGAACCTTGTCACCGGTTTGAGCACCCGCCGTAGCTTGCTTGTCTGTAATTATTCCATTGATCGATGCCTTGATTGGATAGCGGCTCAGGCTTTCGTTACTTTCAACAATTGCCAAGGTGTCACCAGCCTTAACGTGATCCCCTAACTGGCGGGTCACGCTGCGTAAAACACCCGGGAAGCGTGCAGAAAGGCTCTCGGATTTTTCCGTGTTGATAGCGATCAACCCAAAGAGTGGCAACGTAGACCGTATTTTGATGGGCCCCGTTTTGGCAAGTTCAATTCCGGCATTTTTTTGCTGTTCGGCAGTAAGCTCGATAGCTTCTTCATGCTCGCCGTGTCCACTTTCTTTATGTTCACCTTGCTCACCTTTTGCATGCTCGCCATGTTCTTCTTCGCCATGCTCTTCATGGCCAGCTTTTTCGGTATCGTGACCTTTAGCCTTCGCGGGCTTATCGTCATGCTCACCGTGCTCATCAGCCTTTTTACCGTGAGACTCAGGTGCTTCATCACTGTGCTTTTCGTGTTTTTTCGGTTCTTTATCAAGCGCCTCTTTTTCACCGCAGGAGCTAGCTAATACGGTCACCATCACCAAAGTTAATGCCGTAGCAGCGGTGCGTAACGCGATTTTTAACGAATTTTTCATGGGTTTACCTCAGGGGTTTGTTCGGTAAGGGCGGAACCGGTTATCCGCTCGATATCAATTCGGGTGGTTTGAGCCTGTACGGCAGCATCGATGAGCGCCATTTGAGTCTCCAGCAATTCCCGCTGTGCGAGTGCTAATTCCAGATAGCTGTAGCGGCCCATCGTGAATGCATCGGCGGTTGATTTCATGGCTTGCTTGAGCGAAGGCAACACATCAGCCTTAAGTTCTTGCACCTGAGAGATAGAACGCTGATATACCTCGTAGGCACCCGCGAGTTTTGCTTCAAGTAGCAGTTTGGTGCTATCCCGCTCGAATTCCGCACCGGCTTGATTGGCACTAGCGGTCGCTATGGCACCCGATGCCCGGCGACCAGCGGCTAAGGGCATGCTTATTCCAAGTACCAACGCACTGTCTTTCGTTTCTTGTAAGCGGCGAACACCAGCACTCCATTCAAGGCTTGAGCCGCGCTCACTTTTTGCCTGCGCTAACTCGGCTGTACGTAACCGTACCTCGTCAGAAAGTGCTGCAATATCAGGATTACTGGCAAGATTTGATTGCAGTTCACTAAGGGACTTAGTGGGAGGAAGAGAGAAGAGATCTGCTTGCACGCGGGTAAAATCCGGTGTGGCATCAGCCCAATAGGCACTTAGGTTGATCTGCTCAACCTTGAGCCGTTGTTTGGCATTTTGCACCTCAATGCGCGCTCGAACCACAGAGGCTTTAGCACGTAAACGTTCGGCCTCGGGTGCCCCTCCGGCTTCAGCTAATTTGGAGATGGAATTGAAGGTGCGCTCTGCCAAGGCGTGGGCATCCTGCAAGAGCGTTAACTGCTCTTGAGCAGCGGCAAGCGCAACGTACGTACGAGTGACTTCGGAAAGAATATCCAGGGTCAACACGCGCTGTTGGGATTGAAGCTGCTGCTGCCGCGCCGAGACAAGTCCAAGGCGTGCGTCTCGTTGACCGCCAAGCTCAATAACCGAGGACAGAGCCAGGGTCAGTTCAGCACCGTCAGCACCGCGAAGCGCTCCCGTGCCAGCCACATTCTCAAGCTCTGCTTGGGCTCGCCATTCGGGCTTTAAGGCGGCAGTGGTTGCTTCGCCTTTTAACGCATCCGCACGAAACTTGTAGCCCGCCAATTGCGGATTGTGTTGCAAGGTCGCGCGAATGGCATCGCTGAGTGTCAGCGGATCGGCAGACATTTGCTGCGCAGATCCAACCGACGAATAACATGAAAGAGTGATAGCCGACACGGCTACCACACGATGAAGAGAAAACATAAATAGCTCCAGCCAAAACGTCATTTCCATTCACAGAAAATGAACGGATTATCCCTTTGTACAAAGGGGTCTATAGGGCAATTAGACTGGAGAGGATGGCGGTGCGCGTAATGGTGGGCGTAAGCCTGAAATTCGTTGTGGAGAGAAAGAGGAATAAACTGAAAGGAAGTTTTTTTGCAGCGAGATGCAGGCCACTATGATAAGAGCGAGCATTGCCAACAACGGCAAATCTATTTTGAGGTATTTAACGGCAACGGATGGTGACATATCAACGTTAACGTCTCGGTGTTCCTCACTTTCAGCGTGCTCTGAATGACCGCCTATCACGTCCATATGTACGGACATGGGAGGTTCTTTACCGTCAAAACAAAAATGGCTGTGTACACCACCCAATCCGGCGATGAGCCAGAGGAGTAATGCCACGAAGGCCAATTGTTTAAAACGCAAAAGTTTATTCACAAATGAAGGCACATTGGTTGGAGTTCAATAGAGTTACGGCTATCGCGACCCGATTTTAAGGGCACAGTGTTACATAAAATCGCGTTCAGGGTAGCGCCTTTTTGAAGGACCATTATTGACCTGTGCCACACGTTGTCTTTTTAACGTCAGGCTGCGCTAATTCCTTCCTGGCGTCCTTTAAAATCATCTGCGCGCCGCGCAATACAATTACCACAATAATGCAGCCAATGACCATATCGGGCCAGCGTGCGTTCAACCAACCCACCAGCGCGCCGCTAACGATCACGCCAGCATTAGCGATGACATCGTTACTGGAAAAAATCCAGCTTGCGCGCATATTTACATCACCGTGTCGGTGTTTTTGAATCAACACCAGACAAATTACATTCCCCACCAACGCCACCGAACCCATGACCATCATCAAGCCGGAGGCAGGTTCGCTACCAAAGTAAGCGCGGCGCACAATGTCGGCAATGATCAGCAATCCAAGCGCCATTTGGAAGTAACCGCTGAGCATGGCAGCACGGGCTTTATGGTGCGCCGCGCGCCCGACGGCATACAAGCCAATGGCGTACACCACAGCATCAGCCAGCATATCCAGAGAGTCGGCAATCAACGCCGTTGATTGGGCAAACCAGCCAATACCGAATTCAGCGACAAACAGCACAGCGTTAATGGCTAGGAGCCAATACAGCACGCGTTTTTGCTCGTTATTTTTTAGAGTAACCTCGCAGCCACAGTTGCTCATTCCAGTCTCCGCTTGCCAAAACAATGTATAACCCGCACGATAAACCCTATAGGCACTATAGGGTCAATACGGAGTTCATTCATGAAAATTGGTACCTTGGCCACTCATACGGGCTTGTCAGTGCAAGCGATTCGTTACTATGAGCAGCAACAGCTCTTACCAGAACCTGTACGTAGCGCCGGTAACTACCGCGTATACGATGAGGCGGCAGCGAGACAACTGCTGTTCATCAAGCATTGTCGTAACCTTGGGTTGGCACTGGAGGAAATACGGGTGCTACTCCGAGTCAGAACAACGCCAGACGAGGCGTGCACAGAAATTAACTTTATAGTTGATACCCATATGGCCAACGTCGATGCGCGTTTGGCCGAATTACAGGATCTACGCCAGCAGTTAACTGCCTTGCGCACGAAATGTCAGGATAACCAAACTGCCAAAGATTGCGGCATTTTGCGCGAACTCTTTCAACATTGATTTTGGATGGTGCGTCGGTTATCCGGTTTTCTTACTTGGTATTCCCGATGGCTTGAGGAACAACACTACTGACAAAATAATAATCGTCAACTGACTCAATACCCCTTGCCATGTGGGATGTATTCCCAACCAATCAATTTCAACTGCGATGGGTAACGGCGTTATACCGATAAATGCCGCTTCCTGAAGAGCAGCTATCGCCTTGCCCATGAGTACAAAAGACAGTGCCAGCAACAAATA
>DAOORH010000084.1:0-10404 GCA_035389145.1 Cellvibrio sp. | reverse complement strand
TATAGGTGTAATAACCCTCAGATTCGTTGTAGCTACTTTCATGCTTACCTTGAAAATTGTTGCGCTCGGAATAGGTCCTATCGGTATCCCTAACACTATTACTTTCTTTTACGCTGGTTTTAGTGCTAGCCGATACTGTGCGAAAATATTGGCTCACCTTTTCTTCGTAAGTTAAATCAGTTACTGCGATTTTAATATCTGCCGCAAATGTGCTCACCGCACTAATGGCGGCAACAAAACCGACAAGCAGCGACACCCTGTATTTACTCAACATAAATTCCTCACTGAAATTAAACGCCTCGCTGCACGCAGCAAAGCGTATCGTGGCTCCAAAAATCTATTCCATGGAATAATCGCGAGAAGCTAACATCTGCTTCACGATTAACATTTATTTTTTAGATGTTTTACGAATTTCTTTTTCTTCTTGCCACTCAACAGTGCCTTCCTCTACGCTGTAAACAGTCAAGGTCATTTTATAGAACACATCTTTTGCCTTCGCTGTTTGTTTTACTATAGAGGTAATTTCGCCTTCCAAAGTGTATTGCGCGGCAGTCATATTCCCAACTTTTGCTTTGCTTTTCTCTTTGTACAAGCCACTTTGATTTTGGCGTTCTAGCTCAGCAACGCCTTGATCCATTTCATCGGCACTGCGCGCAAATTTCACTTTGCGGCTTTTCACAAGCTGAGTTTGAATGGAGTTCATAATGGATTTAGTATCGATATATTCACTGGTTTTATTTTTCACCGAACCCAAGGTCATCACTGGGCGATCAGTCAGCAAGGGATCTTCTAACAGCGAACCAACCATGGTCTCTGCAATCATTTGCAAATCGGTTGAGCCAAATTCGTTAGTAAGCGTTTCTACTGCTTTGCTATCGCCGTAATTAGTGGCGCGCGAGAAGCGCTCTACGGGCTGAGAAAGTGACGTACACGCACTTAACACTATGCCTGCCACAACAGGAACCAATACCGCAATTAATGTATTTTTTTTCATGATAATTCCTTAATAAATAATAGTATTAGCGCCCTTCAGCACTCATTTCAATTTCAAAATCAACAGCTTTTGGGCTGCCAGCTATACCCTTTATAAATTGGTTTTGTTTACCTAAAAACATTAAGGGCTTCCATACCTCACCACTACCTACTTGCATGCCATCTTCATCTACCCAACGGAAGCGATAATATAAGCGCAGGTCTTTTTTATTGGTGTTTTGAATTTCTGCCTGCACAACCAATACGTCATTTTTTCGTAAGGCTCGCAGGTCAATAACTTGTAGCCCCTTTAAACCACCTCTTAGGATAAGTTTGTTGGCAATCCCTTCACTGGCTGCAGGGTCAGCAGTTTTAGCCTCTACACCAACACTCAATGCAAGTAGGGAGGACGCTAAAAAAACCACCAGGCTTCTTTTGTTAAGGTTCATTCTGAATTCCTATATGAATAAAACTAATGAGAGAAAAACCAAGCCACCACCAATTAACGAATAGCAGCTTAGGATTTCAGTGCACTTAATTAGCACCGCCAGCTGCTGGTGCTACCACTTTGTTGGCTGCAGGTTTAGCCGCTTTGGGTTTTACGGCTGGTTTAGCCGGTAATACTGGAGGAACCGTAACCTTACCGAATTTTACGGGAGTGCCGAAATAACTTTTGCCCGCATAAGATCTGATGGTAACCACCATGTAACGACCATCTACAGATAATTTAGAGGAATCTAGGGTCATATTAGGCAACTGCAAATCGTATTCGCCTGGCTCAATAAAGGTTCTCGCTACAAATACGCGCGATGGTAGCGAACGCCAAATGCGATCATCAGCAGGACTGTCAGTTACAACAGAGGCAGCGTTACCCAACAAACCAAGCAGGGGAACCTTCTTATTCAATTCATTTTGCACTGCACCCTTAGCAACGGCCCGAGTCACTGCTCGCATTTGAATGCCAGGTAAATCGTCTTTTAATGCCCTGCGCGCCATAACATTAAAGTCAGTAATCAACGCGGTATTTATTGACTGAGTACCTAACTGAATACTGTTGATGGTAGTTGCGTTAGAATCGGGAGCAATCGCAGGGAACGAGAAAGGCGCCATAATCAGGCCGTTAGCCGTGGGAACAGGAATAGTTAGCGATTTAGAAACGCGCGCTGGCGCGTTATCGGCTTCGATAATAAACAGAACATCAGTCACACCTTTTTGACGGCGGAAGCTAGTTCTTTTGTCGAGGCCAGCCAAACCATCTTCGAGCGCAGCGTAGCCGGGGCGCAATTCAATTGCTTTGCGGTAACCTGGCGCAGCCAAACTCGGCTCATCCAACACTTCATAAACAAAGCCTGACAAGTAATGGCTCAACGCATTTTGATAGCCATTTTTCAGCTTCAATACTTCTGGATCATTGAGTGTTTCAACAGGGTAACCTGTCAATTCTTTGGCTTCGGTTGTTGCGCCTTTTGATTTTGCTTCTGCCTCAGCTTTTGCAACAGCTTTAGCGCGAACACCCGCAATAATTGCCTCTCGTTCGTGAGTTCGCTTGATGTCAACACGCGCATTATCAAGATCGCCCAAGCTAAGACGGTTCATTGCCATACGCGTGCTAAGCATGACTTTTTCGTAATCCTGACCTTCATATTGACGAGAGCTATCGCCTAGCAAGGTTGCACCAATTTGACCGCCCAATTTAGCTGCACCCGATTTTGCTGTTTCTTCCCATGCTTTTACTTGCACATCGGCGATATCGAAAGCCGTTTGACTTTCTTGATAGCGATTGCTCAACCGTAATAATTCCGCTTTTTCAAGATTCAATAAAAAGTCATTTGCTTTCTTATTTTTATTGGCAAGCATTTGCTTGTCGAGATCTGCAATAGCATCTTCAATTCTACCCTGGCTAGTTGCCGCAAGAGAGCTGCTCATTGCCTTCTCATGGGTAGGGGTCGTAACACATCCTGCGAAAAGAAGGGAAGTAACCACCATTAAGCTTATTTTTTTCATATCCTGCATCATCCTATAAAGTTATTGTTCCGAAGCGGGAATTTACCGAATGCAAAGCCCTTAATCAAGTTACCTCTTGAGGTTTTGTCTAGTGTTGTGCACCTAACCACATATCCATTTTATGAAAAAAATCGGGGAGGAAATTTACGTTTTCACTTACTAATGAGTGATTGGCGCCGAGATATGTAATCAAAGTAAGATTATTGTTACTTTGATTCTCAAATTTTTCTTTCGCATACCAAGCCGACTCTATAGGTACCACCGGATCCTCCACACCCATTGTCATTAAAATAGGCTTATTCAATAGCAATAAATTCTCAATTTGCTGAATTTTATTTACCTGCAACCAATAAGTCGCCGTTCGCCCAAGAATAAGATCGGTATTTTTACTGGTATCTAGCGCGGGGGTTTCGAACAGCTTACGAAGTTTGTCAGGAAGCACCAAACCCTGCTTCGCTCGCTGCAATGAATATGCATCCAAAGGGTCAAGCCCCCCATTTGCAAGAATAATCAGATGTGTTGTTTGCGGAATTCGCTGCGCTAAAATAGGTGCAATTTCACCACCTTCTGATATGCCCAGCAATGCGATTCGTCGGTTTGGATGAGCCCCCAAAAAAGATAGTTGCTGCTGAATAAACTCCAACTGATCAGCAATCCATTGCTCGGGGTAATCGGCACGCACGAATTGCTTGCTACACCCAAAACTACGCCCCCAAGTGTGCGCACCAATAAAGCGTTTTTGCAGCATGTAGATGTGAATATCGCCCGACTCCCCCTCTAAGCCACGAAAATACTGCGGCAGAAAATGGGCAAAACTGGTGCAATCAGAACCACCCACAACGAACAAATATGTGACTGGATCCGTTGGCGACTTTACCGAGCTCGCTAGCGTTTTTTTAAGATGAAAATACTGCGCATTGCCGCCGTCGGCAAATGTGTAAGTAAGCGGCTGTGCCGATCTATTTTTATAGAAATTCACTAGGCTTACGGGATAAGCGCACCCAACCAGTAGCGGCAAAATACTGCCAAGAAGAACAAAGAGTTGTAGATTTTTTTTATACATAATCACACTCCCGTATCTTGCAAGCCGTACAACTCTTCTAGAAAAATTTAGGCAATCGCACAAGCACTTTTCGGCTCAGGCCTATACACCCCTACATTCAAATGCCCGGCATCTTTTAAATTCGCGGCATGCAATTGGCTCATTACACCTTTTTGGCAGTACAAATAATATTGAGCACTTTGCTCTAGTGTGACGAATTTGTTGTTGAGGCCGTAGAAAGGAATTTTAAGAATGGTGATGCCATCCAGCCTTAGCGGGCTTGCCTCTTCTTCATCGGGATGACGGATGTCGATAAGAATTTGCCCAGCGCTTACCTCACCAACAACTGTCACCGATAAATCTGCATCCAACTCATTGACGATTTCATCAATATTTTGCGCGCGGCGGTCGGCGATGGCGCGCTCAAGCACCGCCATATCAAAGCGGGATTCCTCCATCTCCACTTTATGCAGCTTGGCTTTTGTAGTGGGATTAACCGAGATTACGCCGCAGTATTCTGGCATTTGCGCAGCGAAGGTTTCGGTGCCGATCTTGCGCGAGATATCAATAATCTCGCCCTTATCCATAGTTGCCAGCGGGCGTAGCACGATCATATCGATAGCGCGATCAATAACGTTCAGATTAACCAACGTCTGGCTAGACACCTGCGCAACGCTTTCGCCAGTCACCAGCGCAGGCAACTCGAGCGATTCGGCAACCACTTCAGCAGCGCGCAACATCATGCGCTTAAGAATTACGCCCATGTAGGGGTTTTCGACTTTTTCTAAAATCTCGCGCACTACATCTTCAAAGGGCACTGTTACAAATTTTACGCGGTGCGAAGCACCGTATTTATTCCACAAATAGTAGGCAACTTCTTTAACGCCGATTTCGTGGGCGCGACCGCCAAGATTGAAGAAACAGTAATGCGCACGCAGCCCGCGCTTGATGCAGAGGTAAGTTGAAACCGTAGAATCGAATCCGCCAGAAATCAGCGATAACACAGCATCTTGTGCGCCAAGTGGGTAGCCGCCCAGACCCTGGGTTTTCTTGGATATGACAAACAGGCGATCCCATTTAATCTCCAAGGGCACCACTATGTCAGGTGTGCGCAATTGCACACCTTTGGCATCTGAATTGTGCAGCAGACCACCGCCAACATATTGCTCAACTTGAGTGGAGGTAAACTCATGATTACCGTGGCGACGAGCGCGAACGCAAAATGTTTTACCGGCGAGTGCATCCCTCCAATGAAACAGAACTTTCTGGAAAATATCGTCTAAATCGCCCACCGGGTATTCCGCAACCAAGGAGAAATTAGCAATACCCGGTGTATGCGCCAGCACAACTGAAACTTGGGCAATCACCGATTCATCCACATCTGGCGCAACAACCTCCAACTTCTCCCAGTCATTCCGCACCTTAATGCGATTATCAATTGGCTTGAGCAATAGGTGCAGGTTATCGCGCAATTGGCGCATAAAACGCTTACGAACTGGCGGGCTTTTGATGATGATTTCGGGAAAAACTTTGACGATGAAGTGCATGAAGTAAGGCCTAGCTGGGTAAAAAGGCGGCGATTATAACGCAATAACCACTACCAAGCCTTCTTCAAAAAGAGATAAAGGTACCCCTCCCAACCTCCCACCCCTTTGCGAAGGGTAGTGGCTGGATGGTGTCTATAGGCAATTACTTACTGCGGAAAATAATCTCTTTCATTTTTTCCAGCTTGGGAGCCGCTATGGGTATTGTCAGCATGGTACTAGCCACTGCCATTACTAACAGGGCGGTAAAGGTCTCACTGGTAATAATTTGTTTATCAAGTAATACGTTGGCAAAGATGATCATAATCAGCGCTTTAGTTTGCAACAGCCAGCCGATAATGGAAGCCTCTCCTTTTTCCCACTTGAGGATTTTACCTGCTGCATGCACGCCGACCAACTTACCCGATACCGAAGCAACCAAAAGTACCGCAGCAGCGATAAATACCGTAGCGCCGCCCACATCCCAATTGGTACGCAAACCGGTACTTAAGAAGAACACCGGCATAATGATCATCAGTACAAAATGGCGCAGCTTGTCCATATCAGCCTGATTAAACCATTCGCCATCCATTACCGCACCCGCCAGAAAGGCGCCAACCATAAAGTGCAAGCCAGCCCAATCTGCCGCCAAACCACAAATCGCCAACCAAATAAACCCGCAGTACCAGCGATCGCGCTCGGGAATCGCAACCATCAACTTGCGAAAGCCATAACTGATCACGGCAAAGCTGAACAGGAACATACCTTGACGCCCCACGCGCTCCCAATCCAGTAGGATCAGCGCCAGCACCCCCCAAATGGCAATATCGTCGAGACTGGCATAGCGCAAAATACGCTGCCCAATAGGCTGACGAAGTATGTGCATTTTTTCCATAAACAAAATCAGGATAGGGAGGGCAGTTACAGCACAAGCCATACCCACACCGAGAATAAACTGCCAAGTCATGCCCTTAGCACCAATCCAGCCGCCACTAAACGCCATCAAACCGACAGCTCCCACACAACCAAACAGCAGTGGCATACCCAGCGCCAAGCCAGCAGTAATGCCGCTTTCGCGCTTATATTGCCACGCTTTTTTCAAATCCAACTCAATACCGGCGATCCAAACAAAGATCATTACCGCCCACCAAGCAATACCGTTTAGCGACTTGATCACATCTGCGCTAAATACGAATTTGTAGTAATCGGGGAAAACTGCACCCAATACTCCCGGGCCAAGCACAATACCCATAATAATTTGAACCACTACCAGCGGAGCCCAGTAGTCAGTGCGCCCAAGCCGCCAAATCAAATAAGGAACAGTAAAAATGATCACCATTGCGATCAGGAATATTTCAGTAACTGACATTGCATGAGCCATATAACAACCTTTTGGTTCGCATTATTGTATGTAATTTTATGAGCACTGCTTTTGCTTCAACCGATAGCGCCTCAGGAGTGGCGCTAAAAATAACAAAACCAGCAGGAGTGGCTTTTTACAGGAGATAAGCAGGAGACCACAATAACAAGGTCATCAATTTTAGCTATTAAAAACAAGGGCAGATCTTACACCGTAAGAACAAGCTTCGTATTTCATATCTATATTTGAACCCAGCATTAAATTTCCCAAAATCTGAACGCATGAAAATACAGACCACACAAACAAAAGCACCAAAATCGAGCGAGCGCACACATCAACGATGTATTTTGGTGCATTTAAGCAAAATGCCATTTTTCCCAGCCCTTATTTTTAAAGACTTGTTGCTATTTTTGGTGGATGGCATATATTTTGCCCCTTTTCGATCACCCTAATCTCGCCCGCTCGCCTTTCAATCAGATAGTCGGGATGAGCGGAGGATGGAAGCGGGAAAATTTCACTGACCTTAGCTTTATAAATACGCTAAAAACACTTGGAGGCATTCAATGTCTAAGACTTTAGACCTGATTAAAGAACACGAAGCTCGCTGGATTGACCTGCGTTTCACCGACTTTAAAGGCAAAGAGCAACACGCTACTTTCCCTTCTCACGTAGTAAACGACAGTTTCTTCGTTGACGGTAAAATGTTTGATGGTTCATCTATTGCTGGCTGGAAAGGCATTAACGATTCAGACATGATCCTTATGCCAGATGACTCTACCGCTGTGTTAGACCCATTCTACGACGAAGCCACCATCAACGTGCGCTGCAACATCGTTGAACCAGCAACCATGCAAGGTTATGACCGCGACCCACGTTCTTTGGGCTTGCGCGCTGAAGAATATTTGAAATCAACTGGTTTGGGCGACAAAGCGTTGTTCGGTCCAGAGCCAGAATTCTTCATCTTTGATAGCGTACATTTCGCTAGCACCATGGGTGGCGCTTTCTACAAAATCAAATCTGAAGAAGCTGCTTGGCAGTCAGGCGATGACGTTGAAGGTAAACACGGCCACGCTCCACGCGTAAAAGGCGGTTACTTCCCAGTTGCTCCAGTAGACTCATTGCACGACATCCGTGGCGCTATGTGTAACGCTATGGAAGCTATGGGCTTGGAAATTGAAATCCATCACCATGAAGTAGCTAACGCTGGCCAATGTGAAATCGGCGTAGGCGCGAACACCTTGGTTAAGAAAGCGGACGAAGTACAAATCCTTAAGTACTGCATCCACAACGTTGCTCACCAATACGGTAAAACCGCTACCTTTATGCCTAAGCCTTTGATTGGCGATAACGGTTCAGGTATGCACGTTCACCAATCATTCTCTTTGAATGGCAAAAACCAATTCGCAGGCGACGCTTACGCTGGCTTGTCTGAAACTGCTTTGTTCTACATCGGCGGTATCATCAAGCACGCTAAAGCATTGAACGCTTTCTGTAACGCTTCTACTAACTCTTACAAGCGTTTGGTTCCAGGCTTTGAAGCACCAGTAATGTTGGCTTACTCTGCTAAAAACCGTTCTGCATCTATCCGTATTCCTTACACCGTTGGCGAGAAGGCAAAACGTATTGAAACTCGCTTCCCAGACCCAACTGCAAACCCATACTTGTGCTTTGCATCTTTGTTGATGGCTGGTATCGACGGTGTTCTGAACAAGATTCACCCGGGCGAAGCAGCAACTAAAGACTTGTACGACTTAGAGCCAGAAGAAGAAGCAGAAATTCCACAAGTGTGTTCTTCTTTGGAAGAAGCTTTGGCTGCTTTGGAAGCTGACCACGAGTTCTTGTTGAAAGGCGGCGTATTCTCTAAAGACTTCATCGATGCTTACATCGACCTGAAGAAACAAGAAATTCAACGTATCAACATGACTCCGCACCCAGTAGAATTCGAACTCTACTACAGCGTGTAAGTCAGACGTTTAGGTATCCGTGGGCTGGTTTCCCAGCCTCCAGATATGAAGAAGCCCGCATTGGCAACAATGCGGGCTTTTTCTTTTGCGTAATCGCGAGTAATCTCTTAGCAATACCCAAACAGGATTCTCCACGATGCATCGCAAAATTCTAATCGCCAGTAGCGTAATGCTCAGCCTTACCTTAAGTAATTTGGCCATCGCCGAGATTTATAAAACAGTCGATAAGAATGGCCGCGTGACTTACACCGATGTACCGCCTGTTAACACCGAAGCAAAACCGCTGGAACTCAAATCCATTAACAGCCTACCCTCCCCCACAGCCATCCCCAATACCAGCCTCAGTAATAGCGGTGTTAGCGACGACACCAATGAGTATCAAGTTCAAATCACTGCACCAGAAAACGGCACAACTCTAATGGCCGATGAACGCTCGGTAATGATCGCTATAAGCCTCAATCAGAACCTCAATGCAGGCGATTTATTTGTCTATAAAATAGACGGCGACACACTCATAACAACGCGAGAAATGAGCTACACCATCGTAGAACCCCCACGCGGCGAGCACAGTTTGACGGTAGACGTCATTAATCCTGATGGAGAAATCCTTGCCCAATCTAATGCCATTACCCTGCTGGTGATGCGCCCACTACCAAAGCAAAAAGCCGTTCCCGTGCCCAAGAAATAACACCGAGCACCAAAATAAAGCATTTTGAATTTTAACTAACTAGAATAGATCGCTCAAACGCCCC
The DNA here is from genome assembly GCA_035389145.1 of Cellvibrio sp. Taxonomy (GTDB): domain Bacteria; phylum Pseudomonadota; class Gammaproteobacteria; order Pseudomonadales; family Cellvibrionaceae; genus Cellvibrio. The sequence continues at coordinate 787 of DAOORH010000084.1, read as the reverse complement.
ATTTTCAGGCCTTGCTGTAGTTGGTTTGCTTCTTGCATTTCTTTGTATCAAAGCAACTGCACCTTCCCAAGGCATTTTGGAGTTTAAAGCGACTTGACTGAACGCGAGATCTACAAACCTCTACTGGATAGCTTAAGCACAGCCATAGTTCTGGTTGATAGCAACCTGCTGCTGATTCATATGAACCCAGCGGCAGAGGCATTGCTGGCGATGAGCTGTGAGACCAACAGAGGCGAACCCATCACTTACTTCTTCTTCGAAACTGAAGAAACAGAGAAGCAGCTTAAGCTCGCTGCCAGCAAAGCCAACCACTACACCAAACGCCACGCCGAATGGCGCTTGCTGCACAATGGTCATATCACGGTGGACTACACTGTGACGCCATTTGGCGAGCAAGAAGGTCTCATTATTGAGGTTCAACCTATCGACCGCTTGCTGCGTATCAGCCGCGACGAAATGGTGACATCCTCACATGAAACTACCCGCAATTTAATTCGCGGTATGGCGCACGAAATTAAGAATCCACTGGGCGGAATTCGCGGCGCGGCACAGTTGTTAGCGCGCGAACTACCTCACTCCAGCCTCACCGAGTACACCAATGTGATCATCGATGAGGTTGATCGGCTACGCAATTTAGTGGATCGCATGCTGGGCCCCAACCAATTGCCCAAATGGTCTGAATTGAATGTTCACGAAGCCCTAGAGCGCGTTACCTCTATTATCAAAGCCGAAAGTAATGACGCCATCAAGCTCGTGCGCGATTACGACCCCAGCATCCCCAATATTT
>DAOORH010000083.1:0-10509 GCA_035389145.1 Cellvibrio sp. | reverse complement strand
AAAAAACAATATTTGATTCCGTACTTTATTGCCGCGCACCCAGGCACCAAAGATGAAGACATGGTGAACATGGCGCTGTGGTTAAAGAAAAACAATTTTGAAGTAGATCAGGTGCAAACCTTTTATCCATCGCCCATGTCGCTTGCTACTGCGATGTATGTGAGCGAAAGGAATCCGCTGAAAAAATTAACCTATAAGAGCGGGAAAATTGCCATTCCACGCGGATTGGAACAACGCCGTTTGCACAAAGCCTTATTGCGCTACCACGACCCAGCTGGCTGGCCAGTTATTCGGGAAGCTCTGACTAAAATGCGCAAAGGACATTTGATTGGTTCTGCAGCATCGGCATTGATTCCGGCCGTTGATCCGGTTATTAACGCACGCAATCCAACGCCCAACACTCGCAGCAACTTGAGCAGTAAAACCGGTGCACACAAACCTGCAGCGCAAAGAAACTCGACTAACGCTAAAACCAAACCAGCTGCAAAAGCCTTTGGCGATAAGTTTGAAAGTGCGAAGAAGTTTAACGCGCAAAGCGCAAAACCAAATACGAAACCGTCAACAGGTACAATTAAAAGCAGTGGAGCAAAACGCCCAGCAAGCAAACCGTTTTCTACGCCGAAAAAATAATTCTTAAAAAGTCATATCCAATAAAAAAGCCCAGCTAAATTAATCAGCTGGGCTTTTTATAAGCCATTACAAAATGCAAAGCATCGTTTATTTCTTTATCATGAGCTGCATCATATCCACACAGCGCTGTTCTTCTTGCACATTTACACTTAAAGATTTTTTTAGCGCTGGGCTCAAGCTGGCATATTGATTACGTACGGCTGACAAACGTTGCACGCTAGCAATTGTGCATGCGCGCGGGCTTGTTAGTGAATCAGCATAAGCGGTTAGAAAACGCTCATTGTTACGATCTTGCAGTTCCGGCAATTTCTCTAAAATGCGCGCATCGAACCCTGAGCGCAAATTAACTTGATTCGACGGGAAAAGACTGCGCATTACCAAACGCAAGGTTGCGTATTTGTATTGCGTGTTGGGCGAAAGTAATTCTGCAAACCACTTTTCTTTTACCGCAAGCTCTGGGCGAAGCACTTCGCTCACCACCGTCATTTGTTGCCCAAGATCAGATTTGTCTTTTTGTGCCTCTACTGCAGTCAACTCACGGTAATCTTTAAATTGAAATTGATTTAAGCGGCGTAGCAATGCCCAACGGCGATCTTGATCCAACACAAAACCTTGCGGTAAATTTTTATTGGATAAGAAAGTGCGCAGAGACTCTAAACCCGCAGGAGTATGAGCCAAGGCAACATAGGCATCAAATGCAACTTTCTGGAAGCTAGAAGCCGCTTCGGCACGAGCCAGTTGTTGTTGGGCAATAGTTTCCAGCAACTCCAAATCTGCTTTGTGCTCCTGCCCAGCCTGAGTCATTATCCAAAAATAAATACTGGCCGACTGCAGTTTTCCTAAGACAGTACCAACCAATTGCAAGTCAGTTTCCTGCGAAATATTTTTTTGTGCAAAGCTCACATAGTCTGTTAAAGACATGTTGGCATCTTCAACATCATCCCACAGGTTTTGCCACAGCATTTTACGTAAATCCGCATCAAACTCTGACAAATGCGTTAACAATGTTTGGCGCGACTGTTTATCCAATTCAATTTTAGCGTAACCCCAATCAGCAACATTAGGGTATACAAATGCAGGGCACCTTAACCCTTTAGCTTCAGCAATTGGAGTTCGCTCGGCTTTATAGTGAATGGGTAAAATTTTATTAAGCGATATTTTTTCTTGGTTGAGATTGTATAAACCTAACTGCACACGCTGATGGCGTAACACAGGATTTTCTTTTGGTGCAGTTTGAATAATATCCAAATTTTTAAGCTTAGCAAGATCACCCTCACCAACGCATTGATAATCCACGGTTATGGTATTTAGCCCGGCTTTATAGAGCCACTCTTGCGACCAACCCGTTAAGTCTTGCTTAGCCGCGCCGCCAACTTCATCCATAAAATCCTTTAAACGCGTATTACCGTACGCATATTTTTTTAAATAGGCGGCAACACCTAATCTAAAATTTTCTTCTCCCACAAACACAGCCAACTGTTTGAGAACAGCAGCACCCTTGCCATAGGTAATACCATCAAAATTGGTGAAAGCTTCTGCCGTATTTGCTACCGGTAGCTCAATCGCATGTGTCGTCACCCGTTGATCGCTGGTGTAGGCCCACTGTTTCATATCGGTGTAAAACACATTCCACGCATCCTTCTTAAATTCCGTATTTGCTGCTTGCTGCAACGTCGCCATGTAGGTTGCGAAACTTTCGTTCAACCACAGGCCATTCCACCAATCCATTGTCACTAAGTTGCCAAACCACATATGCGCCATTTCGTGAGAGATAACATTGCTGGTCCGCATACGCTGCAAATAGGTTTTTGTACCGCGACTTATGTAGGTTTCATTAAAAGTAACCGCACCGACATTTTCCATAGCGCCGCTATTAAAATCTGGCACTATGAGTTGATCGTATTTTACGAAGGGGTAAGGGTTTTCAAAATATTGATTGAAGAAACTGAACGCCTGTTGGGTAAAGACAAACCACTCTTGAGGATTTACATATTGCGCCATTTCTTGCCGCGCAAATAAACGCAGGGGAACGCTTCCACTATGATCTTCCCATACCGCATAAGGGCCAGCATGGAGTGGGAACACGTAAGAGGACATGGCCGCAGTAACTGCAAACACCCAGTGCTTTTTATCGCCTTGCGCGGTAACTTGTGTTTCGCGTGTTGCTGAAATAACTTGCCAAGTTTGCGGCGCGATCACATCAAGTTTGTAGCTGGATTTGATATCGGGCTGGTCAAAATGTGGGAACATTTTGTGTGCATTAAAGGGTTCAAAGTTGCTGTATAAATAAACCCGTCCAGTTTCTTTATCTTTGTAGCGATGCAAGCCATCACCCGCTGTAGCATAGGGACGCGTAAAACGAATTTGCAGATTATTTTTACCTGCCGCAAATAGTTCGGGCGCAAGGCTAATAAACCATTGGTTGTATTTCCAATCAACCGCTTTACCATTCAGCGTTACTGCCGCAATTTCCCCGCTATCAAAATCTACGGTCACGGGCATTTTATTGTTATTAACGAGATTAAAATCAATAATCACGTCGCCACTAAAGGAGGTAGAGGTTTCATCTAGCTCCATATGCAGTTGATAATTTACCGCGCTGATTTGTTGCTTGCGCAAGGCCGCATAGCCCTGCTCGAGAAACGCCGCTTGTTTACGCTCAACATGCGGCGCAGCGGATTCTTTAGTTGAAGAATATGAAGATGAATTGAGATTGCATGCGCTCACACAACCCGCGAGCAATGCGCACACCAGAATGTTGGATAGTTTCATAACCTAATAACTCCCTCTTTTTTATTAATATGTACTGCAACAAAAAAGCCGCTGACTTTCATCAGCGGCTTGTCGATTTTTTATGACTTAGGGATTGCCGTAACTCATTAAACGCTGGTAGCGGCGCTCCAACAAGGAATCCAACGGTTCTTTACTGAGCTTGTCCACTTGCGCGGTTAAACGCTCGCGCAAATTACTCGCCATAGCATCTATATCACGATGCGCACCGCCGAGTGGCTCGGGAATAGTTTCATCAACGATACCCAAGTCTTGCAGAATTTTTGAGGTTACACCCATCGCCTGTGCAGCTTCTGGTGCTTTGGCAACTGTCTTCCAAATAATATTGGCGCAGCCCTCTGGGGAAATCACAAAGTAGGTTGAGTATTGCAACATGTTGAGCTGATCGCCCACACCAATGGCCAATGCACCGCCGGAAGAACCCTCACCAATTACGGTGCAAATAATAGGAGTGCGCAGGCGAGACATAACCGCGAGGTTTTGTGCGATAGATTCAGAAATACCGCGCTCTTCGGAGTCGATACCTGGGTAGGCTCCGGGGGTATCAATCAAGGTAATTACCGGCATTTTAAAACGCTCGGCCATTTCCATTAAACGCAGTGCTTTGCGATAGCCTTCTGGCTTGGGCATGCCGAAATTGCGCATCACTTTTTCAGTAACGGTGCGGCCTTTTTCTTCGCCGATGACCATAACGGGCTTGCCATCTAAACGCGCTACGCCGCCGATAATGGCTTTGTCGTCACCAAAGTGACGGTCGCCGTGCAACTCTTCAAATTCGGTAAAGATTCGTGGAATATAATCTGACGTATAAGGACGTTGTGGGTGGCGGGCAATTTTCACCACATCCCACGCCGTTAATTTGCTGTAGATACTTTCGGTGAGCTTGCTGCTTTTTTGGCGCAATTTGGCAATTTCGTCGGCGATGTTCACATCGCTAGAGTTGCCGACCAATTGTAACTCTTCAATCTTGCCTTCAAGTTCGGCAATAGGCTGTTCAAAATCCAGAAAGTTCAGATTCATAGCAGTATTTAGCTCTGTTAAGTGGGTAGATGCGCTCCTATAAAGCAAGTGCGCGACCACGGAATTTAGTGCTGTTGCAGCTGATTAATAGCTTCGATGCATAACGGCTAACGAGGCTAAAAACGGCGCAAGAATTGGGTCGCTACCTTACGCGAAATGGCGCATTTAGTCGACTATTTATAGCTATGTTCAGCGATTTAGCCTGCTTAAAGGCACAGCCGCAGTTTATATATCCGGGAATTTAAAACTGGAAAACCCCACTCAATCAATAGACTAACTTCACTTTGCCACTGCCATAGTTGTCGCGTAAACGCTGAAGTAGTTCATCCTCTGGGCGGATATTCCATCCTGCACCCAATTTAAGCTGAGCTTTAGCGGTGCTGCGGTGGTAGTCGATTACCAGCGGGCAGCGGGCGGGTTGATTAGGTGTACCGCGATAAGGCTCCAGAATTTCCGATATCTGACGAATAAAGTTAGCCGGTAACGCACCCGACTCTAACTCCAAACTCAACTCCCGAACACGCTCTTCACGTAACTCAGCCAAGGGGCGAATGGTGAGCGCGCGCATTTTCAGCATGCCACTGAAGTCATCAATGCTCACTTGACCGGCAATCACCAACAAGCCGTCCTTCAAGAGAACGTCGCGGCATTGAATATAAGTGTCGGCAAACACAGCGATCTCAATGCGGCCAGTGCGGTCATCCAAGGTGACGAACGCCATGGTATCGCCGCGCTTGGTTTTCATGGTGCGCTGCGCTACTACTAAGCCTGCGACTGACTGGCGTGGTTTTTCATCGCCCTTACCTTTTTCGCCGCGCGCTTCATACTTGTCAGGTTTTAAATCCGCAATGCGCGAGCTGACTAAATGAGTCAATTCGCTTTCGTATTCGTCGATGGGGTGTCCGGTAAGATACAAGCCAAGCGTTTCTTTCTCCGCGTGCAAGCGCTCTTTCATAGTCCAAGTGCGCACGCGGCGGAAATCGGCGTAGACGTCAGTGTTGGCAGCATCGTTCGCCATTACTTCGCCGAATAAATCCATCATGCCCGCATTACTATTGGCGGCGGCTTGCTCGGCGGTTTTTACCGCTTCGCTCATGGAGGCGAACATCACCGCGCGATCGTGATCGATATTGTGCTTAGGTGTGTTAACCGTTGGGCCAAGGTTATCCGCAGCGCCCGAACGAATAAGCGCTTCAAGTGCGCGCTTATTGATTTTGCGTGGGTCTACCCGCGAACAGAAATCGAATAAATCTTTGAAGGCTCCACCTTGATTGCGCGCTGCAATGATGGCTTCCACCGGGCCTTCGCCCAAGCCTTTAATCGCACCCAAACCGTAAATAATATTGCCTTCGTCATTCACCGTGAATTTGAATTCACCGGAGTTTACATCCGGTGGCAACAACTTCAATTTCATGTGGCGACATTCTTCAATGAAGGTCACCACCTTGTCGGTTTTATCCATATCCGACGAAATAGTCGCCGCCATAAAGTGCGCGGGGTAATGGGTTTTTAGCCATGCTGTTTGGTATGACACCAAGGCATAAGCAGCCGAGTGCGACTTGTTAAAACCATAGCCCGCGAATTTTTCCACCAAGTCGAAAATGCGCGTTGCCAGATCAGGATCTATGCCTTGATTTTTAGCACCTTCCGCGAAGACTTCACGCTGCTTGGCCATTTCTTCCGGCTTTTTCTTACCCATGGCACGACGCAGCATATCCGCGCCACCAAGCGTATATCCCGCAAGCACCTGTGCAATCTGCATTACCTGTTCTTGGTAAACGATAACGCCGTAGGTAGGTTCAAGTACCGGCTTTAAACTGAGATGCTGGAACTTGGCATCCGGATAGGCAACCTGCGCGCGACCGTGCTTACGGTTGATAAAGTCATCCACCATGCCCGATTCAAGTGGGCCTGGGCGAAAGAGCGCTACCAGTGCGATTAGGTCTTCGAGGTTATCCGGCTGTAAACGCTTGATTAGATCTTTCATACCACGCGATTCAAGCTGGAATACCGCAGTCGTTTCGGCGCGTTTGAGCAGATCAAATGTGGGTTTGTCATCGAGTGGAATGGCGGAAATATCCAGCGCCGGCTCACCCAATTTCAGGCGCTTTTTGTCGATCATAATGCGCGCCCAATCGATAATCGTGAGTGTGCGCAAACCGAGGAAGTCGAACTTCACCAAGCCCGCTTCTTCTACATCGTTTTTATCGAATTGGGTTACGAGACCGCCGCCGCTTTCATCACTAAAGAGCGGCGCAAAGTCGGTAAGTTTGGTCGGTGCGATAACCACACCACCGGCGTGCTTGCCCACGTTACGGGTCAAGCCTTCAAGCTGAACCGCCATCTCCCAAATTTCTTGGCCATCGCCATCGCCTGCCAAAAACTCTTTAAGGATGGGTTCCTCTTCCAGCGCTTGCGCGAGGGTCATTCCCGGCGTGGGCGGAATCATTTTAGAGAGCTTGTCGGCCAAGCCGTAAGATTTACCCTGCACGCGCGCCACATCGCGCACCACCGCTTTTGCCGCCATGGTACCGAAGGTGATGATTTGACTTACAGCATCGCGGCCATAGTTGTCGGCCACGTAGGAAATTACGCGGTCGCGGCCATCCATGCAGAAATCGATATCGAAGTCGGGCATGGAAACCCGTTCCGGATTGAGGAAACGCTCGAACAGCAAATCGTATTGCAGTGGGTCAAGGTCGGTAATTAGCAACACATAAGCGACCAGCGAACCCGCACCCGAACCACGACCCGGACCTACGGGAATATCGTGATCCTTTGCCCACTGAATAAAGTCCATCACGATGAGGAAGTAACCTGGGAATCCCATTTGGATAATAATATCCAACTCAAATTTCAAACGGTCATCGTAGACTTTGCGACGCTCTGCGTAATCCGCCGCGGATTTATCAAGGATGCGCTCGAGCCGTTTTTCTAAACCTTCTTCAGAAATTTTTCTAAAGAATTCGCCTTCAGATAAACCTTCAGGAACGGGATACGCCGGCAAAAAGTATTTGCCCATTTGGATATTCACGGTGCAGCGCTTAGCAACTTCCAGCGTGTTCTCTAATGCCTCTGGAATATCGCTAAACAATTCCGTCATTTCTTCTGCAGAACGCAAATATTGCTGTTCGCTATAGCGACGCTCGCGACGCGAATCGTCAAGCGCGCGACCTTCGCTGATACACACGCGCGCCTCATGCACTTCGAATTCATCGCGATTTAAAAAGCGCACATCGTTGGTGGCAACAACCGGGCACGCTAAAGTTTCTGCAAGCGCGACAGCGGAGTGTAAATAACTCTCGTCGTTTTCTCGGCCGGTGCGCTGTAATTCCAAATAAAAACGATTGGGGAAATCGCGTATCCAACCTTGTAATAACTCTTGAGCTTGTTCAGCACGGCCAGCAAGCAAACACATACCGACATCGCCAAATTTTCCACCCGAAAGCGCAATGCAACCCTCACTAAATTCACTGATCCATTCGCGCTGCACATAGGCAACGCCTTGTTGCTGGCCCTGGCGCCAAGCGCGCGAAATTAATTCAATAATATTTTTGTAGCCGGTGTTGTTCATGGCTAAAAGTGTGATTATGGTTGGCTTGCCTTCGCTGTCGCTACTGGCCATCCAAAAATCGCTACCGATAATCGGCTTAATGCCTGCACCCTGTGCCGCTTTGTAGAATTTAATCAGCCCATAGAAATTGCATTGGTCGCTAATACCACAGGCAGGCATGTTTAAATCAGCCACGCGCTTAACGAGCTTTTTAATTCGCACCAGACTATCGACTAGCGAAAACTCGGTGTGCAGGCGTAAATGTACAAAGTTTGCGGTCATGGTTTTTCAATTATAGGTGTGGCAGATTCCACGGGAGGATTTTCAATATCGACAAATAAATTTTAAATCGCTAATCAATACCCACAAGCTATTCGGCACCTCATTGTGATTAGCCAAACCCAAACCAGATAAATCACGCTCAAATTTAACTAACACACGATCAGTATCGTAAGCGACTTCAACTACCGCTTTACAGCCAATCAGCTGCCAATAATTTTCTTCTGGTTTTACATTCTGCGGCGCGATCAAACTACCCTTAAAGGATTTCAGCACAACACGTTTGCCGGGTTTTAAATGATGAATATCGGTATCGCAAATATTAGCCATTAAAACAACTTCATCTGTTCTATTTTTGCTCGCACAGGTGCGTAGGAGGTGCGATGAATTGGCGTGACCCCCAATTTATCCAATGCATCCATATGCACTTTTGTCGGGTAGCCTTTATGATCCGCCAAACCGTAGCCCGGATATTGTTTATCCATCTCAATCATTTCACGGTCGCGTACAACTTTTGCCAAAATTGAAGCTGCGCTAATCGCTGCAACGCGGCTATCGCCTTTGACTACCGCCTCTGCCGCGTAATTCCATTTAGGTAGTTTATTGCCATCAACTAATACATACTCAGGCTGAATATGTAGCCCCTGCACTGCACGGTGCATCGCCAACAAACTGGCTTGCAAAATATTGATGCTGTCGATTTCCGCTACTGATGCATGTGCAACACACCAACTTTTAGCTTTGAGTTTGATCTCATCAAACAAGAGATCGCGTTTTTTTTCGGTGAGTTTTTTGGAATCATCCAAACCTAAGATAGGATTTTCTGGGTCAAGAATAACGGCTGCTGCGACCACATCGCCCGCTAAAGGCCCGCGCCCTACTTCATCGCAACCCGCTAATAAAACACCTTGATAGCTACAGATGAAAGGCTCAAGCATGATTACAATCCAATAAAAACGGGTTATTGATTAATGAGTTTTGCAATAGCGGCCGCAGCACGTTCACTGGCATTACGCTTTAAAATACCGTGCATATCCGCGAAGGTATTGCATAAGACCTGTGTCTCTTCAGGGTTTTCAAAATAGTTGATAATAGCAGCACTTAATTTTTCTGGCGTAGCATCGTCTTGCAACAGCTCTGGCACTAAGAGTTTATTAGCCAGTAAATTCGGTAAGGAAACATAAGGCGTTTTAACCAACCAAGATAAAATTTTAAAGGTTAGCGGTGCCATTTTATAGGCAACTACCATAGGCTTTTTCAGCAGCAGCGCTTCAAGGGTTACGGTGCCTGAAGCTAATAAGAGCACATCTGCCGCAGCCATCACTTTGTGCGAGTTGCCATTAAATAACTGTATTGGGAAATCCACATAATCATTTAATTGATGGTGCAGTTGACGGTAGCGATCTGAATTAGCAGCGGGAATATAAAAGAGTAACTCGGGGTCTTGCTCCAGACAAAATACCGCGGAATGCATAAAAAGTTTGCCCATTCGCTCAACTTCACTGGCACGACTGCCAGGCAAGAGCGCAACAACGCGCGCATGTTCAGGAATACCCAATTCACGGCGTGCTTGGTACTTATCGACATCAACCGGAATTTCATCAGCAAGATGATGCCCCACAAATTCTACCGGAACATTATGCTTCTCATAAAATGCCGCCTCGAAAGGCAAGAGCGTCAACATTAAATCGACAGATTTCGCAATTTTAAAGACGCGCTTTTGTCGCCACGCCCATACCGAAGGGCTCACATAGTGAACGGTTTTAATCCCCTTTTCTTTCAGTGAACCTTCTAAGGAAATGGTGAAATCAGGAGAATCTATACCGATAAAAACTGCAGGACGGTTAGCTATAAAGTGCTCGCGCAGAAATTTACGAATACGCAACAATTCAGGCAGACGTTTTAAAGGTTCAATTAAACCCATTACGGCCAAACGATCCTGCGGGAAGTAAGAGTGGAAACCGAGCGCTAACATGCGTGGACCGCCAATACCAGAAAACTCGGCATCGGGATAAATTTTGCGCAATTCAACAATTAACGCGGCACCCAGAATATCGCCGGAGGCTTCGCCGACAACAATGCCAATCTGTATACGTTCCATTTCTTAGCCTCAATAAAAATTTCTTATTCGTTCATTATTATTGTTAAGAAATAAAATAATTTTTATCTAACAATACCGCGCGTAGATTCTTTGATGGATTGAATTAAGGGCAGCAAACGCTCACAACTTGGCAGCA
>DAOORH010000082.1:7925-10608 GCA_035389145.1 Cellvibrio sp. | reverse complement strand
ATGCCCATCTGATGGGCAACCATCATTACACCCGCAGCCATGTCATCGTTAGCCGCAAAAATAGCCGTGGGGCGCGCTTTTTTTTCTAACAATTTACGTGCACAAACTTCACCTGACTCAAATGAATTTAAACCGTGCTCAACAAGTTCAGTTGAAATAGGAATATCGTTTTCAATTAACGCCGCTTTGTAACCATCAAACCGCAAAGTTACCGCACGGTGATCCGGGTGACCGCAAATAAATCCTATGCGGGTATGACCCAGCGCAATCAGCTGACAGGTCATGTCGTAAGACGCTTCCTCATCATTGGTTTCTACGTAAGGCGAAAGACCTTTACTCTCGGTGGGTGCAACTCGCACAAAAGGAACTGCCATTCGCTTGAGTGTATGCATAAGCGTCATATTGTCTGAAATGGGGGGCGTGAGCATAACGCCATCGATACGCTTATCGCGGATCAGGTTGGAAATTTCCAACGTAATATCGGGGTCTTGGTGGTTACAGGGGTGAACCAAGAGTTCGTAACCTTGGGGGCGACAATTTTCGAGCACACCTTCTTGGATATCCAACACGTAATGCGCCGAGGGAATTCCGTAGAGCAAACCCAATAAATAGGAGCGATTACCTGCCAAGCTGCGGGCCGACATGTTCGGGCGATAGTCTAACTGGGCAACTGCAGCAGTCACTTTCTCGCGGGTGGCGGGCCTTACGTTGGGCTCGTTATTCATTACCCGCGACACGGTTTTCATAGAAACGCCTGCCAGCGCTGCTACATCATCAATCGTTGCCTTGGCCACACAAACCACCTTTTTTTATTATTTACGCGAAATCGCTACATAACGTCAAACGAGCTCAATCCACTGAGTGTAAAGAACGGAAAACACAATTCACTAAGAGTGTAATTGACTACAAGCCTAGTGACTAGCTGCTCAAAAATAATGGGCGCTTTAGCCGCACAAACCACTATAAACCATGTGACAGCACCAAGCCCTTCAATTATAGTACCGCGCACTTGTCAGACAACTCACCAGAACAGTTGCTGCAGGCATACTAGAGACTAAAAACGCTCAATAACAAAGACAACGAGGTACAAAATGGCAATTCCGCAGAGTCCAACCATTAATAAAGAGGGAGCCAATTCTACATCGAATGGCGGCCTTGTTTTGGCACTGATTTACATCACCACACTATTTTTCATCTGGGCATTCGTAACTAACCTAATCGACCCACTGGTTGCCAATACCAAGAAAGTATTTACTTTGACTGACGCTGAAGCCCAGCTCAACCAACTTGCATTTTTTATCGCTTACGGTGTGATGTCTATTCCCGCCGCGTTTTACTTGTCTAGAAAGGGCTATGCTAGCTCCATTATCCTTGGCTTGCTGGGTATTATTGCCGGCTGCTTAATTGCATTTTCTACCGCCTTCACCAATAGCTTTTCGACCATTTTGTTGGGTTTATTTGTGGCAGCTTCTGGTATCACACTGCTACAAGTTGCTGCAAACCCTCTGATTGCATCCATGGGTGACCCCAAAGGCGCTGCATTCCGCTTGAACCTCTCTCAATCATTTAACTCTATGGGCGCATTTATTGGTGGTGTTGTAGGCGCTAAATATTTGTTGGATGGCGAGCTGTTTGCGAAAGATGTTGTGATAACTCCTGAGTTGAAAGATCACGGGCTTTCATTTGTAACCTCTGCGTACATGTATCTTGCCATCGCGCTTGCAGTGTTTACCTTAGCAGTTTTTCTAGTGCGCAAAACCGTTGCTGCGCATGCCCCCAAACTTCCAGAGCATGCAGAATCTCCCTTCTCAGCACTGAAATCCAAATGGGCCAACTTAGGCGCAATCGCGATTTTCTTATACGTAGGCGCTGAAGTGTGTGTAATCTCAGGCATGATCTTCTTTTTGGAACAGCCAGAAATCCTCAATGTTTCTTCGCAAATTGCGGGTTACATAGCTCCTTTCTTTATGTTGTTTGCTATGGGAGGTCGTTTCCTAGGTTCTGCATTACTGCGCTTCTACAGCGCAACCTCTATGCTAATTTTGGTGGCGGTAGGTGCAATCGTTTTAACCTCTATTGTTATTCTTACCTATCAATTGCCAGCCTTGCCTATCGGCGGCTCAGTCAGTATCGGTGATTGGGTTGCGCCTATAACACTTGGCTTTATTCCAGGTATGGCTGCAGTGTTAATAGGCTTGTTTAACTCCATTATGTTCCCCACTATTTTCACCTTAACTCTTGAGCGCTCTTCTGCTCCAGCATCAGCAACGTCTGGCTTAATGTGTATGGCTATTTGTGGTGGTGGTTTCATTTCTGTGCTTTACGGTTTCACCGTTGACCAGTTCTTGGCACACTTCCCTGTTGGCGCTCGTTCATTGGCTTTCATAGTGCCATTACTTTGCTACATCTTTGTATTGTGGTTTGCGCTAGCAGCTAGAAAAGCGCCAACTCATGCCATTCAAGAAGGCGTTGTTTCCGCTCACTAAGGTTTAGAGCTCAAACAATAAAAAAGCCCGATTTCTGTAATGGAAATCGGGCTTTTTATTTTCATAGAAGTAAAAAATTGAGCTTTACTACAACCCCAAAATCTTCTTCACAAACGGAATCGTCAACTTGCGTTGCTCGGCAAGCGATGCATGATCCAAGCGATTCAATTGCCAAAACAATTCATTCATATCGCGCG
>DAOORH010000082.1:0-7825 GCA_035389145.1 Cellvibrio sp. | reverse complement strand
AGCGATGCATGATCCAAGCGATTCAATTGCCAAAACAATTCATTCATATCGCGCGGCAAGCGCTGAATAATATAGGCCGCCACTTCATCGCTTAATTCCAACCCGCGCGCGCGCGCGCGAAATTGCAAAGCCGCTTGCTTTTGATCATCGTCCAGTGTGTGTACATGAAAGGTAGTGCCCCATTGCAAGCGCGATTTTAAATCGGGCAAGTTCACCGGCAATTCTTGCGGACCCTGCACGGCGGCAACCAACAACAACTTACCGGCATCGCGCAGGCGATTGAATAAATTAAACAATGCTAATTCCCATTCAGGGCGATTAATCACTTCGTCCAACGCATCTAGTACCACTAAATCTAATTCTTCCAAACCGAGAAACAATTCGTCGGGCGCATAACCTGCCAGCTCGCGCAACGGGAAGTATTGAAAACGTTTTTGTAAGGTTTGCGTATGGTGACAAGCACCCTGCAACAGATGCGTTAAGCCGCAGCCCGCCGCGCCCCACAAAAAAATAAAGGGTTCGTTGGCCGTTTCAATTTGCAAACGCAAGGCAGATAAAATCTGCGCGTTAGGTGTTGCGGTTGGAGCGTAAAAATTTTCAAAGGTGGCGTCGTCATTCAGGCTAACGCCGAGCGAAAGTTGCTGCGGATTCATGCTTTAAAACCTATCAATTCTGCCAGCGGAAGCTCAATGGACGCTGCGCATCGCCAGCCACCATTTGTAATTTATTGCTTGCACCCAAACTCGTTTTGAGCAGCTGCTCGTCGCCATCTAATAAAAGATTAAATCGCAAAACGTCTTTATCAACACTTACCAAGGTTAGGTTGCGAATTAAACTCACAGTTTTTAAATAGGCTTGCACTTGTTTAAAGGCGGCGAAATCTTTTACATCCACCACAGTGAGCATAACGCTTTGCGCGGTAGTCGCTGTGGCAGCAATCAGTTGCGCCTGTCGTAAAAGAGTTTGAATTGCTTGCGGGGAGTAGTTAAGGACGATAGTTTTTTCTGAGCTGTAACTAAATTTAGCAAGATAGTTAGGCGCATCTTTAATGGCCTGCTGCACCAAGGGATGCTGTAATCCAGCTGTGTCGCCCAGAACTCGTGCAATCACATTGCCCATATTGGCCTGAGCCGCAGCTACACGCTCCGCTTCAGATTGATTGGCCACAGTTGCTTCAACGCGGTAGTTATCCAGTGCTTGCTGAGCAAGGGCACTAAGCGCAAATAAACTACCAACACACAAACTGAGGACTAAGAATATCTTTCGAGCCACTGCAAACTCCCACCTTTCGGCTGAATTATCGCTAAAAAATGCATTGTAACAGGCTTGGCGGCGATTTTTGGCTAAAAAAACCTAACCAAAAGTAACGATTAAAGCCGAGTCAAATGGAAAGCAGCCATGAGCCAAATGAAAATAGATATGTGCAGCTAGTTTTTTGTACAATGCGCGCACTTAGGTTTTAACCACCTAATAAAGATAAAACTATGACCGCAACCAACACCCCACAAGCCACAACGAGTGCTCAACAAAAAGTCATTACCACCACAATTCTTGTGGCCGCGCTTGGCTACTTCGTGGACATCTACGATCTACTCTTGTTTTTGATTATCGGCAAACAAAGCTTGGCTGAACTCTACCCTGAATGGGCAGGCCAGCCCATTCTCCTGGAAAAATTCCAGCACCTGCTGGATTTGCAAATGCTGGGTATGTTAATCGGCGGTGTACTTTGGGGGATTATTGGGGACAAAAAAGGCCGTCTGGCCGTTTTGTTTGGGAGTATTACTCTCTATTCGGTTGCCAATCTGTTGAACGCATTCGTCACCAATATGACGACCTATGAAATTTTGCGTTTTGTCGCAGGTGTAGGTTTGGCTGGGGAATTGGGTGCGGGTATTACGCTAGTCTCGGAATTAATGGATAAAAACAAACGCGGTATAGGCACCATGATTGTTGCGTCTGTCGGCGTATTTGGCGCCGTTGTCGCAGGCTTGGTTTCGCAGGTTGTGAGTTGGCAAACCTGTTACATCATCGGAGGGCTGCTGGGTTTCGCTTTATTGTTCTTACGCATAGGGCTATTTGAAAGCAGTATGTTTGCAAAGGCGCACGACTCGAAGATTCCCCAAGGCAATTTTTTTATGATGTTTAACAGCCGCGAGCGGTTTTCGCGCCTGCTTGTTTGTATATTGATCGGCCTTCCGCTCTGGTTTGTGGTGGGATTGCTGGTGGCCAGAGCGCCAGAAATCGCCAAAATTTTGCATGTTCAAGGCACGGTTCTACAAGCCTATTGCATCATGGCCGCTTACGGCGGTTTAGTATTTGGTGACTTTGCGTGTGGTGGTTTAAGCCAGATATTACGCAGCCGCAAGAAAGCATTATTGATTTTTTACGGCCTGTGCATCTTCATGATGATCACCTACTTAAACCTTGAGGGCGTCACCAACTCAACCTTTTATACGGCGATCTTTTTATTGGGTTTCTCAGTGGGCTTTTGGGCGGTATTTGTCACCAATGCCTCAGAGCAATTTGGCACCAACCTGCGCGCTACGGCGGCAACCAGCATCCCCAACTTTGTTCGCGGCTCGCTCGTGCCCATCGCATGGTGCTTCTCGATGGTATTAAGTTTTAACAACGGCGATATGATTAAAAGTTTCTACTATGTTGGCGGCGGCGTAATGCTGATCACCCTCATTGCACTCTACTTTGCGAAAGAAACCTTTGGCCGCGATTTGGATTTTTACGAGAAGTAATTTTTCTATCCTCGGTTAGCGGGTTAGCTGCGAGTTCAACGAGCAGCCTAACCCGCGCATGGCAGATACTCTGCTCTCTGATGCCGCAATACAAATTCAATATCACCGCACTCGCACCAAGATCACTCATAAAAAATTCACATACAAAAAGCCACCACCGTTATAGACTGCAGGGCACTAAGATTGTGCTTTTGGCGTAATCCTTGCTCCTTAATACTTTTTATTACCATGATGATGGAGAACCAATGGGCAGAGTACATTTTATCGGCGGCGAAAAAGGCGGCGTGGGCAAATCCTTAAGCGCACGCTTACTGGCGCAATATTTTATCGACAACCAATTGCCTTTCATCGGCTTTGATACCGACCAATCCCACGGGACGTTTTCGCGTTTTTACGCGGATTTTGCCAGCCCGATTATTGTGGAAGATTTCGATAGTTTGGATGAAATTGTCGCCACGGCAGAAGAACATCGCGATATCGACATTATTGTTGATTTAGCCGCACAGACATCGCGCAAGCTTGAACAGTGGATGGACGACAGCGGTGTGTTTGATATTTTCGCGGAACTGGGTTACAAAGTTTTTCTCTGGCACGTAATGGACGATGGCGCGGACTCTTTGCGTTTGCTGGATAGACTTTTGGATAAACACCCACACGCCGACGCGCAATTTGTAGTGCTATGCAATATGGGGCGCGGCGAAAACTTTGACGATGCCAAACAATCCCCCACCTTCGCTAAAGCCCGCGCGCGCAACGCAAAATTTATTACGCTCAACAAACTGCAACCGCGTTTAATGCAAAAGCTGGATTTCAACGATTACAGTTTTTGGGCAGCAGCCAACAACACCGAAGCCATGAGCATTACCGAACGCCAACGGATTAAAGTGTGGTTGAATCACTGCTTTTCTGAGTTTACGAAAGTGTTGAAAACCGAGGAATCTTTTCAAGCAGAATTTACTGAATAATGTCACGCGCGGGTTAAATCGCATGCGACTAACCCGCCCTACGCATTATGGTTTTAATCAAGAAAATCAAATTCAAATACTAATGAGTGTGTAGTAAAGAATACTGTTCAATTCAAAACCCGCCGTGAATACTTCCCTGTAGGCTCGGACGCGGCATCCATGCCGCATACGGTTTTGAATCAAACAGTATTCTTTATTTGTGCCCCATTTGTAAGTTACTTGTGAAAAAAATCTTGCACCCTTGCCGCAATTTGATTATTGGTAAGATTGTCCGCCGCTTCAACGCCCGTTATGCAATCGCCCAAACCTTTGTGCTCAACACGCTTTTTAAATTCACCTTTCGCTTCACCGGGGCCAAATATATAAATGGCGGTAGCGCCATGAATATACTCAATCACATCATCATAAAAATGCTCAAGATTGTGAGCAAAATGCCTTTCGCGTTGATCCTCTGCAACACCCGCAGACTCTGCACCCTGCCCAGAAGAATGAAAATGCTTTTCTATTCCCGATGATATGGAGTGTTCCTTTATCGTCGGCTCATTACTAAACACCACAAAGGCTTCACGGTGATCTATCCACACACCCACTTGGTGACTTACAGCTTGTTGGTGACTCATATTGCTTACCTTGTTAGATGCTAAACAACAATCATAAGAGCGATGACAAATTGCATCTGTACGTAAGCGCACTGTTCTGCCCGCTTTACAGAAAACAACCACAGTTCAGGAATTTGGATTAATCTATACCCATTCAACCCCAGCGCACCGAGGCACACCATGACCACATTCCGCACCGAGCACGACACTATGGGCGAGGTACAAGTGCCCGCTTCCGCGCTTTATGGCGCGCAAACTCAACGGGCGATTGATAACTTTGCGATTAGCGGTTTGCGTTTACCGGCGCGCTTTATTCAAGCGGTTGCGCATATCAAAAAAGCAGCAGCGCAAACAAATTTGGAATTGGGTTTATTAGATGCAAACATCGCCGCCGCCATTATTCGCGCGAGCGAGGCGATAATTGCAGGCGAGCACGCCGAGCAATTTCCGGTGGATGTATTTCAAACCGGTTCTGGCACCAGCACCAATATGAATGTGAACGAAGTGATTGCGTATCTGGCGAGTGAATTTGCGGGGCAAGCAATTCACGCAAACGATCACGTGAATATGAGCCAGAGCAGTAACGATACGATTCCGAGCGCAATTCACATTAGCGCTGCGCTCGCCTTTGAACAGCAACTGATTCCCGCGCTAGAAAATTTACACACAACTATGCTCGGCAAAGCTGCGTACTTAGACGATGTGGTTAAAACGGGTCGCACGCATTTAATGGATGCCATGCCCCTCACCTTCGGCCAAGAAATTAGCGGTTGGGCGAGCCAAATTGAAAGTAATTATGTGCGGCTACAAACTGCGCTACCGCAATTATTACAACTTGCACAAGGCGGTACGGCAGTGGGTACAGGCGTAAATGCACACGAAAATTTTGCAGAAACATTTGCGCAACACTTAAGTGTAAATACCGGCTTACCTTTTACAGCGAGCGCTAATTTTTTTGCGCTTATGAGCGCGCAGGATACGGCAGTGGCGGTGTCTGGCCAATTAAAAACCTTGGCGGTAAGCCTAATGAAAATCGCCAATGATTTGCGTTGGATGAACTCAGGCCCACTCGCCGGTATCGCAGAAATAAGCTTGCCCGCGCTGCAACCCGGTTCATCCATTATGCCGGGCAAAGTGAACCCAGTTATTCCTGAAGCTGTGTGCATGGTGTGCGCGCAAGTGGTGGGGAACGATGCAAGTATTAGCATTGCTGGGCAATCGGGAAATTTTCAATTGAATGTGATGCTGCCGCTCATTGCGTACAACTCATTGCAATCCATCGAGCTGCTAAGCAACGCTTGCAATCAATTAGCGGATAACGCCATCGCCAGTTTTAGCGTGAATCAAACTACTATCGATATAGCGCTCGCACGCAACCCGATTTTAGTCACCGCCTTAAATTCATTAATTGGTTACGAGCAGGCTGCTTCGATTGCGAAAAAAGCTTACAAGGAAGGCCGCGCGATTATCGATGTCGCGGAAGAAGAAACGCAGCTAGGCCGCCCTGAACTAGAGCGCTTATTAGACGCTAAACGGTTGACTGGCCAATAACAGGGGCATAATTTAGGCCCCACAAACACGAATATCCCACCTGCGCCAGCAGCCAAAGGCCGCACAAGCTGTTAGAATGGCGGCCTTTTTTCGACACCCCTCCCTTAATAAATAGGCATGGGGCTAACTCCGACTGCATCAGCCAGAGAACTTACCTATGAGCGACAACCTGAACCCCAACCAATCCCTCAGCTACAAAGACGCTGGCGTTGATATCGAAGCTGGCGATGCGCTGGTTGAGCGTATTAAAAGCGTTGCCAAGCGCACCAAACGCCCAGAGGTCATGGGTGGATTAGGCGGTTTTGCATCTTTGGTAGAGATTCCTGTTGGCTACCGTCAGCCAGTATTGGTTTCTGGCACCGACGGCGTGGGCACCAAATTGCGCTTGGCGATGAACCTCAATAAGCACGACACCATCGGCATCGATTTGGTGGCTATGTGCGTGAACGACTTGGTAGTGACAGGCGCAGAGCCTTTGTTCTTCCTCGATTACTACGCTACTGGCAAGCTGAACGTAGACGTCGCGGCGGCAGTGGTTTCTGGTATTGGCGATGGCTGCCAGTTGGCAGGCTGTGCTTTGGTAGGCGGTGAAACCGCTGAAATGCCCGGCATGTATGAAGGCGAAGATTACGATTTGGCAGGTTTCTGCACCGGCGTGGTTGAGAAATCTGAAATTATCGACGGCAGCAAAGTACAAGCTGGTGATGCATTGATCGCATTGACCTCAAGCGGCCCGCACTCCAACGGCTACTCGCTGATTCGCAAAATTATCGACGTTACCAAGGCTGATTTAACCCAAGATTGCGGCGGCCGCCCATTAGGCGATGCCTTGATGGAGCCAACCCGCATTTACGTTAAATCGGTATTGAAACTCATTAAAGAAAGCCAAGTGAACGCCATGGCGCATATCACTGGCGGTGGCTTGACCGAGAATATCCCACGCGTATTGCCCGATGACTGCAAAGCGGTAATCGACACCAAGAGCTGGACTTTCCCACCCGTATTCCAATTTTTGCAAAACGGCGGCAACGTCAATATCCGCGAGATGTACCGCACCTTTAACTGCGGCGTGGGTATGGTAATTGTGGTTCCTGCGAGTGAAAAAGATAACGCCTTGGCGATTTTGAAAGCCGCTGGCGAAACCGCATTTGTGGTTGGTCATATCGCTAAAACTGTGGGCGATGAAGCTCAAGTTGACTTGCAAGGCTTGTAATTCTGATGCCCGAAGCAAAAAAAGCGCGTGTTGTTGTACTTATCTCCGGTAGCGGCAGCAATCTGCAAGCGTTAATCGACGGTGTCGCCGATAACAGCTTACCCATCGACCTAGTGGCGGTTATCAGCAACCGCCCCGAGGTGATGGGCTTAGAGCGCGCGACCAAAGCCAAGATTCCCGCCGAGGTGCTTGACCACAAAACCTTCGCCGACCGCGAAAGTTTTGACCAAGCGCTTATGGCTAAAATCGACGGTTATCAGCCCGATTTGGTGGTGCTCGCCGGTTTTATGCGCATACTCACGCCGGAATTTACGCAGCATTACTTGGGTAGAATGCTCAACATTCATCCTTCTCTGCTGCCTAAATATCAAGGCTTGCATACTCACCAGCGTGCATTAGACGCTGGCGAAAAACGCCACGGCGTAACTGTACATTTTGTAACCGCAGAGTTGGATGGCGGCCCTGCAATTGTGCAGGCATCGGTGCCGGTATTAGACAGTGACGATGCCAACTCACTCGCCAAACGCGTGCAGCGCCAAGAGCATGTGATCTATCCCCTTGCAGTTAAATGGTTTGCGCAAGGCGAGCTACGCATGATTGAAGGCAAAAGTGTGTTAAAAGATGAACCTTTACCGCCTTCCGGATTCCAAATTGAATCGGATGAAACCTAAAGGTCATTAAAATGCGCCCCTGCCGTTTAGTAAGAGCCAATTGGTTTTTGGCAATATTGAGTGTGAGCTTAACGTTATT
>DAOORH010000081.1:6972-10667 GCA_035389145.1 Cellvibrio sp. | reverse complement strand
GTTAAAGCATGTCGGGGGACACGATGGTACAAAAATCCTTACTCACTAAATTCATGGCGACATTGTTCGGCATCATGATTGGCATTTCCGTTATAGTCGCAATAGCGAATTACCACTTTGCGACAAAAAAACTGCAAACCAACTTCGATGCAGATGAAGCAGCAATGATTGAGTTAACCAACTCATCAATCAAAGAAGCCGTTTTTGCTTACGATTTTGATCAAGTTAAAGCCATTGCCAAATCCTTGGTAAACACCGACCTGATTACTGCAGTAGTAGTGACCGATCATCGCAACCAAGAACTCGCCAATGAAAATGAAAACAAAAATGACGACAAGAAAAATGATGATTTGATTGTAGCCAAAGGCGTTGAAATCACTTACAACAACGCCAAAATCGGCAGCTATGACATCACCTTTTCAAAACGCGCCATGCAGGCAACCCTTCGCAATCAATCCATTAACAATATTATCGTTGTAATCTGCTTACTGCTCGCCACCCTTATTGCTGTTTATTTGTTAATGCAAAAGCTTGTACTACAACCTGTTGCAGAAGTAACACGCTCACTCTCCAGCATTGCAGATGGCGGTGGTGATCTCACCAGAAGACTCTCCACCGAAAGTCGTGATGAAGTGGCCGCACTTGCGCACAACTTTAACCGCGTACTCGAACATATTGCCCACATTATTCGCAACGTTGTAAACGTAAACGAAAAAGTTCGCCAAAACGTTTCCACCATGTCGCACGCTACCGAAAGCACCGTAACATCTACCTCACAACAATTGCGTGAAATTGAATTGGTCGCTACTGCTGTGGAAGAGTTGTCTGCATCGGCGAATGAAATTGCCCGTCATGCTGGCGATACCGCTGAACGCACTAACGCCACCAGTATTTTGGCAGAGCAAGGCAATGAAATTGTTAACACCTCGCTCGAAAACGTAAATCGTTTAACGATACAAATCGAATCCACTGCGCAAAAAATTCAAGTCCTGAAGAATAATTCGGTAAATATCGGCTCGGTAATGGAAGTTATTCGTACCATCGCGGAACAAACCAACCTACTCGCATTGAACGCTGCCATTGAAGCAGCGCGCGCAGGCGAACAAGGTCGCGGCTTCGCGGTAGTAGCTGATGAAGTTCGTTCACTCGCGCAAAAAACCCGCTCATCTACTGAAGAGATTGAATCGATTATTGTGCAGCTACAACGCGCTGCCGATGAAGCGCATCAGGCGATGAATACCAGTACCGCCGCTGCACGCGATACAATTGATACCGCCTCAAAAGTGGGTGGCGCACTCGATAAGATTCGCTCCAACATTAGCGTCATCAATGACATGAACCACCAAATCGCAACCGCATCACATCAACAAAGCTCAGTTGCAAATGAGGTGAGCAAAAACGTCACCGCAATCCATGCACTGTCTGAGAAAGTTTCTGCGAACGCACAAATTGTTAACACCAGCGGAAGCCAACTCAGCCAAGAAAGCGCTGAACTGCAGAAAGAATTGAATAGCTTTAGATTGTAAGTATCATTAGATTTAAAAAAGGCTCCGTCAACTGAGTTGATGGAGCCTTTTTTATGCGGCAGATTTGCATTTAAACAACGCTAAAAAATCAATCGAACCAAGGTTCCACCCTGTTCAGCTTGAGCCGCATAAACCGAACCGGCATGCGCCTGCATAATCTGCTTAACCAAAAATAAACCTACGCCAGTACCCTCGCGTTTTGAAGTGAAAAATGGAACGAAAATTTGCTCTAACTTATCACTCGCTATACCGCAACCATTATCAATCACATCAATAAAAATATTGCCGCCACCGCCTATATAAGCCTGTACCAGAATTTCGCCTGCTTGGCCAGACTCTATGGACTCTAAGGCATTTTTTACCAGATTTATGAGCGCCTGCTCAAGTTGGATGGGGTCAGCATTTAAGGTTAGATTCTCTGGCACTACCTGATAACTCAAACGACTATTTTTAGCGCCTAACTGCCCTTGAAATAGCTGACATATCTCCGCCAACAATGGCTGTAACTCCAGCCTGGCACATTGAATTTGGGGTGGATTAGCAATGCGCCTGTAAGCTTGCACAAAGCTCATTAAATTATCTGCCCGACGCGCCACAATATTAATAGCTTGATGTGCATCTGCAATTATTTCCGCGCACTCACTTTCTGATTTTGTATCCACACCCGCTAATAAATCTGCCGCCGTTTTGCTCAAACTAGCCACAGGCGTCATAGAGTTCATAATTTCGTGGGTAAAGACTTGCACCAGATTTTGCCACGCCGTCATTTCTTGTTTATCCAACTCGCGCTGAATGGGGTTTAGGCACACGATTTTTTTAAGGCCATCCGACAACTGAATACTCGCTGCCGACAAACTTAACGATGTGGTCGTTTTATTTAATAAGAGCTGCGATGTATGCTGCTCGCCGGGCAAAATTTGCTGCACATCTTGCGCTAGCTGCGCCCCAAATTGATGGAGATAATCGGTATGCTCCAAGTGGTTTCGCTGAAACAATTTTTGCGCTGCAGAATTAGCCAAACTCAATTTTTTGCCATCCACAATCAAAATAGCAACAGGCACCTTTTCAAGCAGCAAGGTGTAATAGCGCACTAACTCTTCATGCTTATGGCGCAACTGCTGAAAACGCTCTTGAATCAGCTTAAATTTTTGGTGCAATTCCTGCCCAACCAAACTATTAAATTTGTGCGAACTATGGCGAGTAAAGTCATCCGTCAATACCGCTTCAAAAAACCCATTGAGCTCACGATGAGTCTTTTCAATGTACACAATAAGCCACCAAATCTGCGCAATCAGCAATAGCGCAAGCCCAATACAACTCGCCCAAAACCCACCCTTTTGAATTAAAAAAATCAACAACGCCATAACCAACAAAATACCGCAAAGCCGTATGACAATATTTAAACTGAAGGATTTATAGTTCATATTTTTCCATCCTTCTGTATAACGCTGTGCGTGTTAAACCCAAATCTTTTGCTGCTTGGGAGATATTACCTTCGTGCTTTTTTAAGGCTTCCATGACCGCATTTTTTTCAAGCGTTTCTAAATGCAAGGTATTCGGTGGAGCATTTTCTTTGTTAGCTGCATTGTGCGGCAACGAAAAATCTTCTTCACTCAATTCATCACCATGGCACAACACCACCGCCCGCTCTAATGCATGACGTAGCGCGCGCACGTTGCCGGGCCATGCATAGGCCATCAATGCGCTCATGGTTGTACGCGATAGCGTGGGCTTTTTGCGCTGATATTTTTGTGCATAAACATTCAAGTAATAATCCACCAACAGCGGAATGTCATCGCGCCTTTCACGTAAAGGAGGCAAGGTCAGCTCCACCGTATTTAAGCGATACAATAAATCCTGACGAAATAAAGTGTCGGTATTTAAATCACTATAAGGTGCGTTAGTAGCGGCAATAATGCGAACATCCAAAGCAATAGGTTTTTCATCGCCAACTGGCGTTACCTGGCGTTGCTCCAACACACGCAGTAATTTCACTTGCAAATGCATCGGCAGGTTTGCAATTTCATCGAGAAATAAAGTACCTCCATTTGCGGCGACAAAGCGCCCCATACGTGCAGCTTGCGCGCCGGTAAATGCGCCCTTCTTATGACCGAATAATTCTGATTCAAACAAAGATTCAGAAATTGCGCCCATATCAATCGCCATAAA
>DAOORH010000081.1:0-6872 GCA_035389145.1 Cellvibrio sp. | reverse complement strand
ATAATTCTGATTCAAACAAAGATTCAGAAATTGCGCCCATATCAATCGCCATAAAGACTTTATCTGCACGGGCAGATTGCGCATGAATTTCACGCGCCAAGAGCTCTTTACCCGAACCATTTTCGCCCAGAATTAATACATTGGCATCCGTAGGCGCGCAGCGCATCGCTTTTTGCATCAGCTCGCGCATAACAGCTGATTCGCCAATAAAATAATCTTGCTTAGTATTGATAGTTTCACGCAAAGCAGAGTTTTCAGCGCTGAGATTAGAAAGCTTTTGACGCGATTGCGCCAACTCAAATGCCGCATTGAGTGTGGCAATTAATTTTTCGTTACTCCAAGGTTTAATCACAAAATCCGTAGCGCCTGCCTTAATGCCCCGCACCGCTAATTCAACACCCGCATAAGCCGTCATTAATACAACAACCACCTGCGGAAACTGCTCCTGCAATTGCGCCAGCCAATAAAAGCCATCATCGCCGCTGTTATCACCCAAGGTGAAGTTCATATCTAGCAACACCACATCAACGCTATTCATTGACAAAAAGGTGCGCAGCTCCGCAGGGTTCGCCAAACAACTCACCGATTTAAATTGACGCTTTAATAGCAACTGCGCCGACAGCAATATGTCTTGGTCGTCATCCACCACCAACAGGCGGCCGGCAATGTTTGCCATAGCAAAATCCTTGGAAATATCGTTGAGAATGCACGCAGTGTATTCCGTCCGATTCCGCACAACAAGTGTACGATTTCGGACAATTGGTTTTATGAAAAACACCAAGAAAAATCTCAACCAACTGATATTTATAGCTATTTTCTTCCGGCACAGGCATTGCAATATTACGGAAAGAACAGGAAAGCATTACCACAACACCAAGCGACTATTTATAAGACATGGATAAACCGATTATCAAAACCCGCTGGCAGCGGCTCCAAAAGCCTATAAGCATCGCATTAGGCGCTGGCCTGCTGATTGCGCTCTGGGCAATTGCTGTCCCCAAAAGCGGTAAGTCGCTCAGCGTAAATGGCGAAAACATTCAAATCGCTAAAGTGACTCAGGGCGTATTTGAAGACTTCACGCCCTTGCGCGGCCAAGTCATGCCGTTGCGCACTGTGTATTTGGATGCCATTGAGGGAGGACGCGTAGAAAAAATTCATTTGGAAGACGGTGCAGAAGTGAGCGCGGGGCAACCGCTGGTGGACGTATCCAACGCCAGCCTAAAGCTGGATGCCATTGGCCGTGAAGCCCAAGTAAGCGAGCAAATTAACAATATGCAAAACTTAGAGCTATCACTAGTACGTACCGAGCTGGAACACAAACGCACTCTCAACGAATTGGATTATCAAATCAAAACCAAAGAGCGTACCCACAACTTAAAACTGGCAATGGGCAAATCGGGTTTTATAAAAAAATCAGAACTCGATGATGAGCGAGACGAGCTGGATTACCTTCGCAAAAAACAAACGCTTGAATTAGAAAGCCGCCGCATTGATCAAGCACTACAAAAATCGCAAATGAAACAAATCGGCGACTCAGTTGCAAATTTAAAAAATAATTTGCAATTCACCCGTGAAAATCTAGACAGTTTAAATGTTAAAGCCCCCATTGCCGGTAGGCTAACTGCGTTTAATTTAGAAATTGGTCAATCAATAAAACCGGGCGAACGCTTTGGGCAAATTGATGACCCCACCCATTTCAAATTAATGTCGCAAGTGGATGAATTTTACATGTCGCGGGTTTTTATCGGCCAAACCGCTGAAATGATCTTTGAAGAAAAAACTTACCTGCTCGCAGTAAAAAAAATCTACCCGCAAGTGAAAGACGGCCAGTTTCGCGTAGACTTTGTGTTTCGTAACACCCAGCCCGAACATTTAAGCCGTGGGCAAACCATGCAAATGCGTTTGCAATTGGGTGAAAACATACCCGCGCGCCTAATACCGAATGGCTCCTTTTATCAAGAAACGGGGGGCAACTGGATTTTTGTTTTAGCTAGCGATAAAAAAACCGCTGTGCGCCGCCCGATAAAACTGGGGCGCCGTAACACCAACTTTATTGAAGTGTTAGATGGGCTGGACATTAGCGAACAGGTTATCACCAGCCCCTACACCAGCTATACCGATATAGATAGATTGAATGTCAGCAACTAACAATTTAATCGAACTTTAATAAAAAAGGAAAATAGAATGATAAAACTTCACAACATCGAAAAAATATTTCGTACCGACGAAATTGAAACAATGGCCTTAAGCAAAGTTAGCTTTGATATTAACGCCGGTGAATTTGTTGCCATTATGGGGCCATCGGGTTGCGGAAAATCCACCTTACTCAATATTCTTGGCATGTTAGATAGCCCAGACGCTGGCGACTATCTCTTTAATGGCGAAAATATCGCCCGCTATTCAGAAGCCAAGTTAAGCCAAATTCGCAAACACAATATTGGATTTATTTTCCAAAGTTTTAATCTTATCGACGAGCTCAATGTATTTGAAAATATTGAGCTGGCGTTGCTCTATCACGATATCTCTGCCGCCGAACGCAAGCAGCGCGTACAAGCTGTTATCGAAAAAATGGAAATTCAACACCGCGCCAAACATATGCCCAGTCAACTCTCTGGCGGCCAACAGCAACGCGTTGCCGTAGCACGCGCCGTAGTAGCGAATCCCAAATTAATTTTAGCGGATGAACCTACCGGCAACCTAGATTCCGCGCGCGGCCAAGAAGTGATGTTACTGCTAAAAAAATTAAATCAAGAAGGCGCCACCATCATTATGGTGACCCACTCCGCCGAACATGCAGACTATGCACAGCGCCGAATTAATTTATTTGATGGAAAAGTGGTTGCGCAAAGCCAATTATCAATTGCATAAATAGCAAGCAAAGGGAATCGCAATGTTTAAGAATTATTTGATGACAACCCTACGCCATCTTGTTAAACATAAGATGCACTCTGCATTGACCATTTTAGGCCTAGCCGTGGGCTTTGCGGCTAGCGCCATCATTATTATCATCAACTACACAGAGATGAATTATGATCGCCATTGGGCTGATTCAGATCGCATTTATCAATTAGAATCAACTACAAATTTTAACAATGAAAACAGCAAGGGCACATTAGTATATTCTGAGCTCTACGACATCATAAAAAATAACATCCCAGACGTTGAGCATATTGCTCGCAAACAAGATCTGGAAACAAAAATAAGAAACGCAACCACAGATTTGGCAATCAAAGAAGAATATCAAGAGGGAGTGTCAATTGTAGATCGCTCATTTTTTAAAATTTTTAATTTCCCAATTATCCAAGGAACTTTACACAATTTCGACGCAGATGAGTCTTCAATTGTAATACCCGAAAGTTTATCTAAAAAATTATTCGGAGATCAAAACCCAATAGGAAAGCTAGTTAATATAGATACAACCAACTTTGATAGCATTGGGGCGACAGCATTTGGAAACAATACGAAAGTAGTAACCTATAAAGATTACAAAGTGGTAGCAGTAATTGGGAATACATCGTATAAATCCAGCATATCACACCGGAATATTTTTATTCGCTTACAAAATAACGAGCATATAAAAACTCAAATAGATGGAGGTCGAACAAGCACCTACAATTACAGCTATCAAATGTATTTGAAAATAAAAAATGAAGCCAAAATAGCAGATATACAGCTCAGCCTTCCAGAGAAACAAAACCGTCATACAACACAGTCTATATATAATGACAAGAAACCGAGTGACATTTATAGGATAAGTTTTCTTAATATTAAAGATACTCACCTAAAAGGCGCATACGTTACAGGGCAAACTGAAAAAATCTGGATGCTCTTCGGCCTCGCGGCCATTATTCTGTTAATGGCATGCATTAACTATATTAACCTCGCATTAGCCGCCCACACTCGCAGACAAAAAGAAATTGCTTTGCGAAAAACATTGGGAGCAAAAAAACACAACATTATTCAACAATTTTTAAGTGAATCACTGCTAATAACCAGCCTCGCACTCTTGACGTCTTTTATTCTTATCGAACTCTGCATCCCATGGCTAAAATCTGTCGTTAATCTCAATATAGAGAGAAGCTCTATTTATGCGCCGCAGATTTTTGGCTATTTGCTGTTAATGACATTATTGGTTGGTTTTATTGCTGGCGCCTACCCCAGCTTTTATCTGTCGCGATTGAATCCAGCAGCCACATTAAAATCCAACAAATCCATAGAGTCATCAAGAAGCATAAAATTCCGGAAAACATTGGTCATTAGCCAATTTGTTATTTCTGGGATCATGCTCACTTGCGCATCCATCATAGCCGCGCAAATGCATAAAGTTCAGGCGTTTAACCCCGGCTATCAAACCAAGAATATTATTTTTGCTACTCACTCTAGTCTAAGCACCGCCAACCAAGGAAGCGTTCAACATCTCAAATACCAAATTTCCAAAATACCCAGCGTACAAACAGTCGCATTTGCAATACCTGGAACACCAGGAAGAAATTCAACCGCAATGCAAGTTTCCCGACATGGAGACTCGTCTAAAAAAATTATTATGCTGCAGCAAGCTTTGCTAGCGGGGCCAGATGATTTACAGGCTTTCAACATAGAGCTCCTCGCCGGTAAGTACTTTTCTGCCCCGGTTAATAGGGAAGACACTCATCCCGGCATGCAAGATAAAATTTACATCACCCAACAGGCATTAGCTCCCTTAGGCTTTAAAACAGCAAGCGAAGCCGTTAACCAAAAAATTGATGTGGTTTATAGCAGTAATTACAAAGTGTCTATGACAATAGTAGGTGTAACACCTGAAATTCATATTGGCTCATTTAATGCGCCTAATCGCCCCGCCTTCTTTTGGCCATTGAGTAGCATTGGCACGCCAATCGCATTTGCCATTCGTTACAAAGGAAAAGATAGGAAGCCCATAGATGAAAAAATTAAAGCCATTTGGAAAGAATCTTTAGGCTACATGCCCAATACATGGTTTATTGAAGAGACTATTACAAACGAATATAGAAACGAAAATCTTATTGCTCGCTTCGTTTATATATTTACTGGCATTGCGATTCTTATCAGCTGCCTTGGCTTATATGGGCTAGCCACTCATGCAGCTAATAAGCGAAGAAAGGAAATTAGTTTGCGAAAGGTTAACGGTGCATCTGTTTTTAATATAGTCACGCTGCTTTTATGGCAATTCAGCAAACCCATTTTATTTGCCAACATTATTGTTTGGCCTATTGCGCTTTATGCATCATCACGCTGGTTAGAACAGTTTGTTAACCGTATAGATATTTGGCAATGGGGCCCACTTTTCTGCCTTGTCTCTGCGGCACTCGCGATTCTGATTGCATGGCTAACCGTTGGCGGACAGGCATTCTTTGTAGCGAGAGAAAAGCCCATTAATGCACTGCGAGAAGAATAAGAACTGTTCGATTTTTTGAAAAGGAATCCCCCCTATAACAGGATGTTTTAGGCTCTGCATCAGGAGCCATTTTTAAATTCATGGAAAAAGTATGCTCACCAATTACTTAAAGATAGCGTTACGCAACTTGTTTCAAAGCAAAGTACATTCTTTCGTCTCTATTTTTGGCTTGGCTCTAGGCCTCGCGGCCACAACAGTGATCTTGATTGTCAATTACAGCGAACTCACTTGGGATAGAAACTGGAAAGATGTAGATAGAATCTATGAGCTAGAGCAAATCTACATGTCGCGCACCACACCTACCAAGGTAGACACTATAGCTTCTAAAACTCAATTGGATAAAATTTCTGAATACTTTAGCGATATCGAGCACATAGGCCACATTAATTTTACAAAAGGAGACGTGAAAGTAAACATAGGTTCAACAGCCAAATTTAATGAAAACATCAATGCTATCACCACCAACATCCTTGATATTTTTTCACTCAAAGCAATACAAGGAAGCACAACAGACTTCTACACCGACAAACAAAGTGTCATTATTTCCGAAGCAATAGCAAAAAAATTATTCGCCCACGAAGATCCTATTGGTAAAACCCTGGAAATAACATGGCCGGCCTTTGCCAATACAGCCAAATTGCCTGATGATAATTTCAACTACAAAATTATTGCAGTTATCGCAAACTCACCCACACGCTCTAGCTTGAAACAAAGCATGGATATATTAGTGAATGAGCGCTACCCCGCCACCCCCTACGACCCGAATATGCTTGTGATGAGTGACTCCAACTCTACTTATGTGAAACTTAAAGAGGGAGCTAAACCAGAAAACATCAACTCAAAGTTTTCCGAATTTCTAGATACGAATAAGATTGGACTAGGGCAAAATGAAACAAAAAAGGCAAGTGAAGTATTTACCTTTAAAATTACCAACCTTAGAAAAGTTCATCTCTATGGATTCAATTCATCAAACAACATCCAAAGAATTTTTATTCTTTACTGCCTGGCAGCGGTTATTGCAACACTTGCAGCAGTAAACTATATAAATCTGACTACCGCACGCTTTGCGCGCCGCCAAAAGGAGATCTCACTGCGTAAAACCTTAGGCGCAACCAAAGCACAAATCATTGCCCAATTTTTAATTGAATCACTCCTATCAGTAGCCTGTGCACTCTTAATAACCTTTATTATTTTAGAACCTATGCTGCCATTGTTAAGCTCTCTATTAGCACTCAACATAGAGCTTAGCTATTTTTCTGACCTTAGTTTGCTCGGCATTATTTTCGGCTCCGCATTATGCCTAGGGCTATGCTCGGGCTTCTACCCAGGCTTTATTCTTTCACGCATTAAACCTGCGGTTATTTTAAAAGCTAACAAATCTCATGAATCATCGGGCAGCATTAAGTTTCGCAACCTGCTAGTGATATTTCAGTTTTCAATTTCCGCAGCAATGCTGGTA
>DAOORH010000080.1:0-10709 GCA_035389145.1 Cellvibrio sp. | reverse complement strand
CCGGCGGCGATACAAGGAGAATCAAAGGCAACTTGCTTTATATCACTAGTCAAATTTCCTTGGTCGTCCACAACACTTATGCTCAGTTGGGTTGTGTCGCCTTCGAACAGGGTGCCTGAGATAGATGTAGCTATCGCTCCAGAGATGAAAGCGCTACCGCTACCAGTACCTATGCGCCAGTTTTTAGCTGCCACACTGCTACTGTTTAAGCCACCGCCGCCACCGCCGCCATTATCTAGTGAGGATCCTCCTCCGCCACCGCACGCAGCTAACATCAGGCTCATAAGTGTGGCGCCAAGGAATTTAAACGTGGTTTTTGTTTGCATGGTGTCTTCCTAATTTACCGAGAGTGACCCCGTGGGGCAGCAACAGAATCTGATTGGTTGTGGGCTTTTTGGTGTTATTAAGAGCAAAGCCTATTTGGTCAGTGTCTTAAGTTAGCCTATATCTCGCCAATGTTAAAGTCTTGTTGTCGTAAAAGTAACGCCATAAGTCGGATAGAGTTGCTAAATGTGCATTCTTTAGCATTTTTAGTGGCTTAGCGATACTTGTTAGCATCGATTCTAGAAGTTTTAGCGTATTTAATGAGCGTTTCATCGGTCTTTTAAATGAATGTTGAAGGTGATTAAATCACTGGCTGTGGAAGCCACTTTACTTGCCAATTTGAGGGTAAGCGGGTAATATCCCGCGCCCATTTGTCCGCAGCCCCTAGACCTCAGGGGCTTTTTTGTCTGGTATGTAACATGGCGCGTCTTTTGTATTAAAACAGAGCCTAACGCGCGAAATATTGTCACATTCCTTGATATTGATTGATTTATTGAGATTCAGCCTATGACCACTGGCCTCTACCAGCTTGACGAGTTCAAAGATAACTGCGGTTTTGGTTTGATTGCCCACTTAAAGGGCAAAACCAGCCATCGTCTGCTTACAACTGCGATTGAAGCATTGACCTGCATGACCCATCGCGGTGGCATTAACTCGGATGGCAAAACTGGCGACGGTTGCGGTCTTTTGATTCAAAAGCCGGATAGTTTTTTGCGTGCCGTTGCTAAAGAAGCATGTGACGCTGAGTTGACCGCTATTTATGGCGTAGGCGCTATAATGTTGAGCCGCGAAGCGGATAAAGCTGATCGTGCGCGCGCTATTTTGGCCGAAGAATTGACTGCTCAAGGTTTGATAGTTGCTGGCTGGCGTGAAGTGCCCGTCGATCCAAGTTGCCTTGGCCCTATCGCGATGCGTTCTCTGCCTGCGTTTTGCCATGTTTTTGTTAACAGCAAGGATCTTCCTCTCGAGCAGGTAAATGCCAAGCTGTTTATGGCGCGCCGTAAAGCGGAGCTGCGTTTAGCGGATGACAAATCTTTCTACATCGCGAGTTTGAGCACCGGTGTCCTGTCTTACAAAGGCTTGATGATGCCAGTAGATTTACCGCAATTCTTTGCTGACTTGGCGGACCCTCGTTTGGAAACCGCAATTTGCGTGTTCCACCAACGCTTTTCTACCAACACTATGCCGCAGTGGCCTTTGGCCCAGCCATTCCGGATGTTGGCGCACAACGGTGAAATTAATACTGTAGTTGGTAACCGCAATTGGTCAGTGGCGCGTACGCCTAAGTTTGTTACGCCTTTATTACCTGATTTATTGACTGTTAAGCCGCTGGTAAACCGTACCGGCTCTGATTCATCCAGCTTGGATAACATGTTGGAAATTTTAGTGTTGGGCGGTATGCCATTACACCGCGCGATTCGTATGTTGGTTCCGCCCGCTTGGCAGAATGTTGAGAACATGGACCCCGATTTGCGTGCGTTCTATGAATACAACTCTATGCATATCGAGCCTTGGGATGGTCCCGCAGGTTTGGTAATTACCGACGGTCGCTATGCTGTTTGCACCCTCGACCGTAATGGTCTGCGCCCTTCGCGCTGGGTAATAACCAACGATGACATCATTACCGTGGCGTCAGAAGTAGGTGTTTACAGCTATGATCCCGCTGATGTTGTGGCCAAAGGTCGTCTTGGCCCAGGCCAGATTATGTCGATCGATACCTTGACCGGCGAGCTGCACAATACTCAAGAAGTTGACAATCAACTGAAATCGACACAGCCCTACAAACAATGGCTGAAAGCGCGCGCTTTACGTGTTGAGTCAACCTTGGCGGCTGACGCTAAAGAAAATGGCTTGCAAGGCATTGAGCTGAAAGCGGCGATGAAAATGTACCAAGTCTCTTTCGAAGAGCGCGACCAATTGTTGCGTCCTTTGGCTGAAGGTGGTCAAGAAGCTGTTGGTTCCATGGGTGACGATACCCCTATGGCAGTTTTGTCGCGTCAACAGCGTTCGCTTTACGACTATTTCCGCCAACAGTTTGCGCAGGTAACTAACCCTCCCATCGATCCGCTACGCGAAGCTATTGTGATGTCGCTGGAGACTTGTCTCGGCCGTGAGTTGCCTGTGTACGATGAAACTCCAGAGCATGCTGATCGTGTAATTCTCAGCTCGCCTGTGTTATCGCCTGCGAAGTTCCGTGGATTAATGAGTTTGAACCGTGCTGGTTATGAAGTCGCTCAGTTCTCTTTACATTACGATCCAACCGCAACCAACTTGAAAGCTGCGTTGACTAAACTTTGCGACGATGTTGCCGCTGCCGTTAAATCTGGCAAAGTCATCATCGTATTGAGCGATAACGGCTTCCAGAAAGGCGTTTTGCCGATCCATGCTTTATTGGCTGTTGGTGCGGTTAACCAGCATCTCACCAATGTCGGTCTGCGTTGCGATGCGAATATCATTGCTGAAACTGGCACTGCGCGCGATCCACACCAAATCGCTGCCTTGATTGCCTACGGTGCTACGGCGGTTTATCCATTCCTCAGCTATTACGTACTCAACGATTTGATTGAGACTGGCGAGCTGTTGGTTGATGTGGATTCTGCGTACAAAAGCTACCGTAAAGGTATCGACAAAGGCTTGCTTAAAATCCTGTCGAAAATGGGTATCTCTACCGTTACTTCTTACCGCAGCGCACAATTGTTTGAAGCGATTGGCTTGTCAGAAGAGGTTATTTCTATGTGCTTTGAAAGTACGCCGTCCCGTGTTGGCGGCGCGCGCTTTGAAGACTTAGAAGCAGACCAGAAAATCGTTGCGCAAACGGCATGGATTGAGCGTAAGCCAATCGTTCAAGGTGGTTTGCTGAAATATGTGCACAATTCTGAATACCATGCATTCAACCCGGATGTAGTGCAAACCCTGCAAAAAGCGGTTCAAAGTGGCAATTATGCCATGTGGCGTAACTATGCCGATTTGGTAAACAAACGCCCAGTTTCTATGCTGCGCGATTTGTTGGCAATTCGTGAAGATGCTTGCAAACCGGTTCCACTATCAGAAGTTGAGCCAATTGAAAGCATTATCAAACGCTTTGACTCCGCGGGTATGTCGCTTGGTGCTTTGTCGCCAGAAGCGCACGAATCCTTGGCTGAAGCCATGAACCGTTTAGGTGGTCGCTCTAACTCGGGCGAGGGCGGTGAAGACCCCGCACGTTATGGCACTATTAAGTCATCCAAAATCAAGCAGGTTGCATCAGGCCGTTTCGGTGTGACTCCAGCTTATTTGGTGAACGCTGAAGTATTGCAAATTAAAGTCGCCCAAGGTGCTAAGCCCGGTGAGGGCGGTCAGTTACCCGGCGGTAAAGTGAATGCTCTGATTGCGCGTCTGCGTCACTCGGTTCCCGGTGTGACTTTGATTTCACCACCACCGCATCACGATATTTATTCGATTGAAGACTTGGCGCAGCTGATTTTCGATTTGAAACAAGTTAACCCCGAAGCTTTGGTTTCGGTGAAGCTGGTATCGCGCCCTGGCGTAGGTACTATCGCTGCCGGTGTGGCTAAGGCTTACGCGGATTTGATTACTATTTCTGGTTATGACGGCGGTACTGCGGCAAGTCCATTAACCTCTATTAAGTACGCGGGTTCTCCGTGGGAATTAGGCTTGTCCGAAACCCATCAAACCCTGCGCGCGAACGATCTGCGCGATAAAGTTCGTGTGCAAACCGACGGTGGTTTGAAGACCGGTTTGGATGTTGTTAAAGCAGCAATGCTGGGCGCTGAAAGCTTCGGCTTCGGTACTGGCCCCATGGTTGCGCTTGGCTGTAAATATCTGCGTATTTGTCACTTGAATAACTGCGCAACGGGTGTTGCTACTCAACAAGATAAACTGCGTAAAGATCACTACATCGGCACTGTTGAAATGGCGATGAACTTCTTCAAGTTTGTGGCAGAAGAAACCCGTGAATGGATGGCGCGTTTGGGTGTTCGCACTTTGGGCGAATTGGTTGGCCGCGTGGATTTGTTAAAAATCCTTGAAGGTGAAACTACTAAGCAACAACAACTTGATCTATCGCCCATTATTTATAGCGATGATTACTTAGCGACCAAACCGCAACTGTGCGCTGTTGCTCGCAATGAGCCTTTCGATAAAGGTGAAACGGCTGAAGCGATTATGCGTGTGCTTTTGCCAGCGATTGAAGGCAAAACCGGCGGTGAGTTTGAGTTCCGTATCACCAACTGCGACCGCTCCATTGGTGCGCGTATCAGTGGTGAAATTGCCAAGCGTTACGGTAACCAAGGCATGGCCGACGCACCTATCAAGCTGAAATTGACGGGTATTGCTGGTCAAAGCTTCGGCGTCTGGAACGCTGGTGGTTTGGAAATGTATTTGGAAGGCGATGCCAACGACTACGTCGGTAAAGGTATGGCAGGCGGTAAGTTGGTGTTGCGTTCACCGCGCATCTCTAGCTTCAAGTCCAATGACACCAGCATTATGGGTAACACCTGTTTATACGGTGCGACTGGTGGTAAGTTGTTTGCTGCCGGTACAGCGGGCGAGCGTTGCGGCGTGCGTAATTCAGGCGCACACGTGGTTGTAGAAGGCGCGGGCGACCACTGCTGCGAATATATGACTGGTGGCGTTGTCACAGTGCTGGGCCAAACCGGTGTTAACTTCGGTGCGGGCATGACTGGTGGTTTCGCTTATGTATTGGATGAAGCTAATGACTTTGTGGATCGCTACAACCACGAGCTAGTGGATATTCATCGCATTAATACCGAAGCTCTGGAAGCGCACCGTCATCACTTGCGCACCGTGATTGAAGAGTTCGTACAAGAGACCGAAAGCGAGTGGGGCCAAAACCTGCTCGATAATTTCGACGATTACATTGGCAAATTCTGGCTAGTCAAACCCAAAGCAGCGTCTTTGAGTAGTTTGTTGGTCAGTTTCCGCAATCGCGGCGAATAAGTCTTGGCGACGAAGAGGTAATTATCATGACTGCACGTTTACATAACGACTTTCAATTTCTCGATGTGAGTCGTCAAGACCCCACCAAGAAAGATATGAACACCCGCAGACACAAGTTTGTGGAAATTTATCAACCCTTCGCAAAGGAAGAGGTTGAGGGGCAATCGCATCGCTGTTTGGAATGCGGCAATCCCTATTGCGAGTGGAAGTGCCCCGTGCACAACTTCATTCCCAATTGGTTGAAGCTGATTTCCGAAGGTAATATTTTTGAAGCGGCGGAGTTGAGTCATCAAACCAACTCACTTCCAGAAGTCTGTGGCCGCGTATGCCCGCAAGATCGTCTGTGTGAAGGCGCGTGTACGCTGAACGATGGTTTTGGTGCTGTGACAATTGGTAATGCCGAGAAATATATTACTGATACCGCTTTTGCCATGGGCTGGAAACCAGACATGTCGAAAGTGGTGTGGACCAACAAAAAAGTCGCCATTATCGGCGCTGGCCCAGCGGGTATTGGCTGTGCAGACGTATTGGTGCGCAATGGTGTTAAGCCCGTTGTGTTCGACAAATATCCAGAAATTGGTGGTTTGCTGACCTTTGGTATCCCCGAATTCAAACTCGAAAAATCAGTATTGTCACGTCGTCGCGAAATTTTCACTGAGATGGGTATCGAATTCCGTTTGAATACGGAAATTGGTAAAGACATCAGCATGGAAGACTTGCTGCGCGATTACGATGCGGTCTTCATGGGCATGGGCACTTACACTTATATGAAAGGCGGCTTCCCTGGTGAAGATTTGCCCGGTGTTTACGATGCTCTGCCATTCTTGGTTGCCAACGTAAATCGTAACCTTGGATTTGAAAAAGATACGGCGGATTTCATCAGTGTAAAAGGTAAAAAGGTTGTGGTGCTCGGTGGTGGTGACACTGCGATGGACTGTAACCGTACTTCGATTCGCCAAGGAGCTGAAAGCGTTGCTTGTGCTTATCGTCGCGATGAAGAAAATATGCCCGGCTCCAAACGCGAAGTTCTTAATGCGCGTGAAGAAGGTGTTGAATTCCTGTTCAACCGTCAGCCTGTTGCGGTTGTCGGCAACGGTAAAGTGGAAGGTGTTAAAGTCGTTACCACTGAGCTTGGCGAGCCAGATGAAAAAGGTCGTCGCACGCCAGTGGTCGTCGAAGGTTCAGAAGAAATTCTACCTGCCGATGTGGTGTTGATTGCCTTCGGTTTCCGCCCTAATCCACAGCCTTGGTTTGAAACTAATGGTGTGAATATCAATAATTGGGGTGGCGTGATTGCCGCTGAACAGCAGCAGTACAAATTCCAAACCAGCAACCCGAAAGTATTTGCCGGTGGCGATATGGTGCGTGGATCTGACCTAGTGGTAACCGCCATTTGGGAAGGTCGCGAAGCTGCAGAAGGTATCTTGGATTACTTAGAAGTTTAATCCAAAACAACTTAGCGATTGATTCAATGCTATAAACTCATTAGCCCCGCTCTTGCGGGGCTAATGCTATTTAGGCGAGCCATTTGCTCGCACCTTGTGATAAATAGACACTGGAAAATAGAATGACTGAATTAAAGAATGATCGTTTTTTGCGTGCGCTCTTAAAGCAGCCGGTAGATGTCACCCCTGTGTGGATGATGCGCCAAGCTGGTCGCTACTTACCTGAATATCGTGCCAGTCGTGAGCGTGCAGGCGATTTTATGGGCCTGTGCACCAATCCTGATATGGCTTGTGAAGTTACCTTGCAACCTTTAGATCGTTACCCAGGCTTAGATGCCGCAATTCTTTTCTCCGATATTCTCACCATTCCTGATGCGATGGGTTTGGGGCTGTATTTTGAAACTGGCGAAGGCCCCAAATTCCGCAAACCAGTGCGTACCGAAGCAGATATCAATGCATTGTCTGTCATCAAGCCTGAGCAAGATTTGCCATACGTAGTGAATGCCGTAAAAACAATTCGCCGCGAGCTTAACGGTCGTGTGCCGCTGATTGGTTTCTCGGGTAGCCCTTGGACGCTTGCAACCTACATGATTGAAGGTGGTTCCAGTCGCGATTTTCGTCGTGCCAAAGAAATGCTCTACAACCAGCCGCAATTGATGCATCAGCTACTGAGCGTCTTGGCGGATTCGGTAATTGTTTATTTAAATGCGCAGATTCAAGCCGGTGCGCAAGCGGTGCAGATTTTTGATACCTGGGGTGGTGCCTTATCACACGCGGCTTATCAAGAATTCTCGCTGAATTACATGCAAAAAATCGTCAATGGCTTGATCCGTGAACACGAGGGTCGTCAAGTGCCGGTGATCCTGTTTACCAAAGGCGGTGGTCAGTGGTTAGAGTCAATGGCTGCGACAGGTGCAACCGCTTTGGGCTTGGATTGGACAACAGACATATCGGCGGCGCGTTACAGAGTTGGCGATAAAGTTGCGTTGCAAGGCAATATGGACCCAACTATTTTGTATGCTTCTCCAGAACGTATTTGCACAGAAGTAGGTAGTATTTTGGCGGCTTATGGCAAGGGTTCAGGCCATATCTTTAATCTTGGTCACGGTATTACTCCGGAAGTAGACCCAGCTCATGCCGGTGCCTTTATCAATGCAGTACACGACTTGTCTGAGCAGTATCACCTATAAGCTGGCCGTTCGGGCGTGGATAATCTCCCTTGAGGACTTTTTCGGCAGGACGGCTCTGGTTTGTTAGGCTATTCTTCATTACACTCGTCCTTACGAGTATTTGAATATGACTGCTCTTGGTAAGACGGAATTGATTTTAAAACTTAAAGGCAGGGCCTAGCGTGGGTATCAAGCAGGTAAAGGTTGATGTGAATGAACTGAGTCTAGGCATGTATGTGTCTGGCCTTGATCGCCCTTGGTCACAGACTCCTTTCCCCTTGCAAGGCTTCTACTTACGAGATCTTCAAGAGGTTAATCAGCTAAAAAGCCTCTGCAACTACGTCTATATTGATGTTGAGCGTGGGCGTGGTCCGATTGCCGCCAATCTTAAAAAGTTGGATGGCAAGTTTGGCAAGA
Organism: Cellvibrio sp.; assembly: GCA_035389145.1. Classification (GTDB taxonomy): domain Bacteria; phylum Pseudomonadota; class Gammaproteobacteria; order Pseudomonadales; family Cellvibrionaceae; genus Cellvibrio. The sequence continues at coordinate 2,395 of DAOORH010000080.1, read as the reverse complement.
TAAAAGTAACTGGCCGTGAGCGCGATAACGCGGTGCTCAATGAGCCCATTGCGCCCCTCAAGATTCAACGTAACCTCTACCGTGAAATCCAGCCGCTCCAAAAAGAAGTCAAAAAGGCCAAGCAGTTGCACCAAAAAGTTTACGGTGCAGTCGTTGAAGTCATTGAAATGCTTGAAAATAAGCAACTCGAAAATATCTCGCTTGGTGAAACCAAAAAAGTCGCCAGCGAAATGGTGGATAGCGTTTTGCGCAATCCTGATGCTTTTACTTGGTTATCCCGCGTACAAGAAAAAGATGAGTATACCTACAGCCACGCGGTGCGTTCATCGGTATGGGCAATTTTGTTTGGGCGTCATATAGGGCTGCCCAAGCGCGACCTCGATGTGCTTGCATTAGGTGTATTACTGAAGGATGTGGGTAAGGTAATGCTAGATCAAGGCATATTGATTAAAGCTGAGCGCACCCCAGAAGAAGAAAAAATTTACGAAACCTTCGTCGAATTGGGTTGCGAAATTCTGCGCAAAACGCCCGGCGTAGAGCCGCGTGTAATTAGCGTAGTTAAAACCCACTGTGAACGCCTAAACGGTAGTGGTTACCCGCAACATTTGGTGGGCGATAAGATTCCTTTGCTGGGTAAGATCGCGGGTATAGTTACCTTTTACGATCATGTAACTAATCCCCGTGGCTCGCGTCACCCTATTGCACCCTCAAAAGCTGTGGCGCGCCTCTATGAATTGCGAAATATTCAATTTCAGGAAGAGCTGGTGGTGGAGTTTATACGCGCCATAGGTCTGTACCCCACAGGTACGTTAGTGGAGTTGAGTACGGGTGAAGTTGCTGTTGTTGTTGAACAAAACTTTGAGCGCCGCTTAAAGCCTAAAGTTATCGTGGTCTTGGATTCGCTAAAGCAAGAGTTGGCAGAGACGGTACTTTTGGATTTGTCCGAGGATGACAAACGCAAGCAAGCTTTGTTGGATTCTGGTAAGAAAACTCGCTACGAAATTGAAAAAATTGAAATTGCTCGCGATCTTGAGCCAGGCAGTTATGATGTAGATATTTCGGGTATTCGCGATCAATATTTAATGAAAACTGAAAAAACAGGTCTCTTAGGTTTGTTGAATCGCCTGAAAGGCTAGGGTCATTGCTAGCTTTATAGGAGCCGCTATCAGTTCCACTGGTAGCGGCTTTTTTATGCGCTTTTTCCTATCGTATTGTGTAAAGTTATCAAAATAAACTCGTTTTATGGAGCGATTGAGTTGCAGACTGTAGTTAGCTATAGAGTTTTAAATATGTTGGTCACTAGGGTTAATTCATGAGTTGTTTTTTACGCTTGATGGCATGCGTTGTGTTCTTAGCAGGTGCTTTGGCGTTGCCTGTATCTGCAGGCTCTTTTGAGTCCCAGCAGAGCAATACCACTATTTTTGATGGTGTCAAAGGTGAATCTGGTGAGTTATCGATAGATCCCAATCAAACCATACACCTTTGGAAAAGCCGTGAGCTTGGGCAATCGGCCGGTATTGGTTTTGCGTATCGTAAAATATATGGCGATTTTATTCTGACGGTACAATTAAAAAATCAAAAAAATACTTATCGATCCTTTTACGGTTTGCAAATTGACATAGCAGATTCCGAGTTATCCTTCAAAACTAAACTTGATCAGCAATCCAATCTCATTGTTGAGCTGCTACAGGGAGCCAAAAGCACGCACCTTGCTAGAGATGGGCAGGTAAAGAACCCTGATGTTTTTCAAGTAGAGCAAGTTGGCGCTGAGCTGATTTTTTCAGCAGCCAACTATGGCAAACCGCTAAAACTAATTGCGCGCCACACCTTGTCTAAGGTGCAAAACATGCATGTTGGTGTTTATCGAGAATTTTCTGCGGGCGATAAGAATCTACTTGAAATGAGCAATTTACGTTGGGTGATTCCTGCGTGGAAAGGGTTTATCCCTTATCACCATTACTTGGGCAGCCGTTTAGAGATTCTCGATGTGGTGACGGGTGAGCGTAAAGTTATTTATGAAACTGCCGCAGGTATTGAAGCACCTAATTGGACATCGGATGGCGATACCATCATTTATAACTCATCTGGCCGTGTGTATAAGTTGTATTTGCCCACTAAAAAAGTGTCCTTGTTCAATACGGGTTTTGAGGTTAAAAACAACAACGACCATCTAATCTCGTACAAAAGTAAGTTGCTCGGCATAACGCACATGGAAAAAGCAATTGATGATAATTGGCATGTGTATAAATTACCCATTAATGGTGGCGAGCCGGTACAGCTTACCTTCAAAGCTCCCTCCTACTTGCATGGCTGGTCACCGGATGGCCGCTATATTCTCTATACGTCAAGACGTAACAATCAATTTGAAATATATCGCGGCAATAGTGATGGTTCT
>DAOORH010000079.1:0-10712 GCA_035389145.1 Cellvibrio sp. | reverse complement strand
TGTTGCTTGGTAAAACCGCTCGCCAAAAACTGATCCACAACTGCCCCTGCAACCCACCCACGCTCTTTCACCACTGCACGAACAAATGTCGCAAGCGCTTGATCCTTTGCATCCTCAATCGGTGAATTGTTATTAAGCGCGTCTAGCGTTTGCTGATTTGCCCCTACTTTTTTACCAATGGCGCGGTGCGCAACTGAGCAGAAGCCACATTGGTTTTCAACGCTCACCGCCAAAAGTGCTACCTGTGCTTGCTGCGGCGTAAAGGAGCTTTTGGCAATCAGAGCGTTGAGTGCTAGGTATGCCTCTATTGTTAAAGGGGCCTCGGCCATGTAGGCAAAGAGATTAGGTATAAACCCGAAATTCTTCTCTATAGTCTCCAGCGTGGGTTTCAGTTCTGGTGCTGCAGTGGCGATACTATAGGCGGTAAATGTGGTCATAAAAATACTCCTTAATAAGTAGATAGCTGAATCTAGATGATTCAGCAGAAGTACTTTATAGTGAGAGAATCGTACTTATAATGCTAATAAGTGCAAATATAGTGCTCAGGAGTACGCCTTGGATGCTTTCTCTGATTTAATCCGCATGATTCGCTTAGACGCAGAGATTTACCACAACGCCTTTGTCTGCGGCGACTGGAGGCTAGATGAATACGAACCCGGTGCCACTTGTTTCCATGTGGTAACCCAAGGCGCATGCCATCTCTATGTGCCAGGGCATTTGGATACCGAGCTCAGCCGAGGCGATTTGGTCGTTTTCCCTCGGGAAATAAAACACTCTATGACGCCGCTAAAACCTGCCAGCGGGGCGCAAGAACATCTGCCATACGCGATGGCCACAGGCAAAGAAGGTATAGGTATGCTCTGCGGTAAGTTACGCTTTCAGCACACCGCCAGCAGCCAACTTTTGGATGCACTACCGGCGGTCATGCTTATCACTCATGAACAAGCCAAAACATGGCTGGCGCCTATTTTTGAATTAATTCTTACCGAAAGCTTTGCCAGTACAGCAGCATCCAGTGTTCTTTTAGATCGAGTATCTGAAATTCTGTTTATCCAAGCGCTGCGTCACTATCTGCAAAACTACAAACCGCAATTAGGTATTTTGGCGCTCTATGGGCATCCTCGGCTTGCAGTAGCCTTAACGGCAATTCATCGATCACCTGAAAACAATTGGACACTGGAAACCATGGCGCAGTGCGCCGCACAATCTCGCACGCAATTTGCAAAAACATTTCGAGAAACAAGCGGCTGGACACCGATGCAATACCTCACTTGGTGGCGCATGCAGTTGGCATGGAGTTCTTTGCGAGACGGGCTAAGCATTGCAGATGTCGCTGAAAAAGTGGGCTATCAATCCGAATCCTCTTTTTCACGGATATTTAAAAAAACTTTTTCCGAAAATGCCGGAAGCGTACGCAAGCTAAAAAAATAGTAGCCCGCCCACGCAACTACAATCTACCTTACTTGATCACATTATTTACCACACTCACTACGAAGGACTAGCTCATGAAAACAGTGCTTATTACTGGCGGAAATAAAGGAATCGGATTAGAAACCACTCGATTTTTTCTAGAAAGAAATTACAAGGTTATAGTCGTTGCAAGAGACTTTACGGGATTTGAATTTGCAGCAAACGATCAAGTGCGGAGTATTCAATTTGATATAACGCAAATAGGCGACATACCCGATCTTATCTCTAACCTAGGCGATCTGGATGTGCTTATCAACAACGCTGGGATAATGCTTTCTTTGCCTTATGACAATTACCCCCAAGAAAAAATTGAATACATCAATAAAGTCAATATAGAAGCTCCCATTGCCTTTATAAACGCCGTTGCAAAAAAAATGATACAACGAAAATCTGGGAGAATTGTAAATAATGCATCCATTGCCGGCCAAATTGGCCATCCTGATATTTGGTACGGTATTACAAAAGCGGGCTTAATCAACGCCACAAAAAGCTATGCAAAAATTTTAGGCGCAGAAGGAATTTTGGTTAACGCTGTTGCAGCAAGCCCCACCGAAACCGACATGCTCGCTACCATTCCTGAAGCAAGAAAAACCACATTTAAACAATCAGTGATATCGCATCGTTTTGCGACAGCGCAAGAAGTAGCCGCTGCAATAGGCTGGCTGGGAACAGAATCACCGGAATATATTAATGGCATTTGTATAGATATTAATAACGGTTCGTTCATGCGATAAGTAAATATACCCTAAGGAAAATCAACATGATTCACACAGTTTTCGTGCCCGGTTATGGCAACTCACTAGGCGATCATTGGCAAATGCAATGGGTTAAAAAAATTCCACATAGCCATTGGGTTGAACAATCCGATTGGGATGCGCCGGAAAAAAACGCATGGGTAAGTGGCCTACAAAATACCTTAGCCAATATTCAAGAGCCCATTATTCTCGTTGCTCATAGTTTGGGATGCCTAACTATTGCTGAGTGGGCGCAACAACATCACGCTAATATTTTGGGTGCTTATTTAGTTGCAGTGCCAGACCCAAATTCACTCAGCTTTCCAGCAGCGATTAGTGGGTTTCAGCAATTACCACTCAACCCACTTCCATTCCCCAGCAAAATTATAGCGAGTACTGACGACCCCTATTGCAGTAAAGAACGCTGTGAATATTTCGCGCAAGCTTGGGGAAGCGAGTTAAGTTTTATTGGAAACCAAGGGCACATTAATACGGGTGCGGGATTTGGCGCTTGGCCAGACGGATTGAAAGAGTTTCAACAGTGGACGAAAACGCTTTAACAAATTGAAGGTAGGTTTTAGCGAGTATATTTTTCCTGATTTTATTGTGACTGCTAATCTCATCCAGCTTCCACTTAACCTTACTGTGCAATCAAATCGACCAATATTTCACCAGCCTCTTGCAATTCTGCATCACGGAGTTGTTGCTGAATATCTTCAGGCTTAAGAGTAAGCTCTTTGGCGTAATTTTCCAAATGACGACGCTGTTGGTCTGCTGATTTTAGGCGATGATTCATATCCAAAACAACAGTATCTTTTTCAGCCTGTTGAGATTGCTTTTTAGCCTCAGCGATATAGGCAAATACTGGAAGGTTCTCAACACGTTTTAGATGTTTTACCTTAAGAGACTCAATCGCGTACTTTGGCTTTTTAGCTTTTAGATTCACTTCAATAGCTTGTTCTGAATAGTTAACCGAAAGTGATTTAAATTCTGCAGAAGGAAAACTTATATCGGGCACAATACCAACTTGATTAATCGGTTGGCCTTTAGGCGTATAAAGTGTTGCCATGGATATTTTAAGCGAGCCAGAAGAAACTATGGTTAGGGATGACACTATGCCCATACCATAAGTTGATTCGCCCACCACCAAACTACGTTGATGATCTTGCACTGCTGCAGCAAAAAGTTCTGCGCTGCCCGCAGACTGATTATTGACTAATACCACCAACGGTTTATTAAATGCGAATAGACTGGGCTTGGTTTCTTGCGGAGAAATTTTACCGTCCATATCTTTTATGTAAGAAGCGGTACCTTTGGATTGAAACAAGCTAAAAAAATTCGCCGCCTCCAAAAAAGCACCGCCGCCATTATCTCGCAAATCCACAACCAAACCATCAAGGCTCTTGTTGTTAGGGTCAAGCAAGATTTTTGCTGCATCGCGAGTTGCACTTTTGTAGAAATTATCTCCCCGCTGCATGGCTGCAAAATCAAAATAGAAGCTGGGTACTCGCAAAACACCTAGTGCGAAGCGTTTATTTTCTCTTTTCAGATTCAAAATTTCAAGCGAAACCTCCTGTTCTGTTAATGTTAAATTTTTTCGAGTTAGCTCTACAAGAGTGGTGGTATTAGGGTTACTAAAAGGCAAAACCTTCAAGTAAACTTTGGATTCTTTTTCACCTTTAAGCAAACGAAAGACTTTATTCAAACTCAGATTCGCAAGCTCAGTGAAGTTTTTATTATCGTTTGAGAGAGCTGTTATTTTATCTCTTGGAAAGAGCTTCCCCTGCGCTGGCGCACCCTCAACTGTTTTAACCACTGTGGGATAGCCATCTTGTATATTGAACTCAATACCTATGCCCACTAAATTAAACTCTGTATTGAATTTTTCACTGTCTACAGGGCTTATATACTGGGTGCGCTCGTCATATAGGGAAAGCAAAGCATTCATAGCGGCTTGATAGGTACTTTCTGGCGTTTGCTCACGTAAAGCTTGAGCCTTAACTTTATAACGTTCTTTTAGCTTATTAAAAAGATTTTCCTGATTTTGCTGTTGCGTCGCCATTTTTAAATAATCTTCAGCAAGCAAATCACTCCATCGATCTTCGCGCTGATCGAGTGACTCAGCCCAATCGGTATACCGCACGACAGCAGGTTTACCGCGATATACGTCCAACTTGTCGGCACCTAGCAGAAGAGTTTTCAAGTCATAAGTATTTTTGGCGAGAAGCGCCTGTTGATACAGGCTGTAGATTTTAAAGACATTGCGAAGCTTGCCGCCTTCAATATCTTTAAATGTAATGGGGTATTCTTGCTGAATATGTGCAATATCAGTTTTAGTAAAATAGATTTTTGAGGGATCTAGCGCAGTTAAAAACTTGTTTTGTATTTCATGGGCTGTGAGCACTTTTAATGCGCCTTTGCGGATACTTCCCTCTTCTATCTTACGGATAATTTCTTGCGATAGTTTTTGTTGCGATGAGTTGTCTTGATAAAAATTGTATTGAAAGGATTTTTCTAGAGGGTTTTGCAACTCAGCAGAACCTAAAGCCTCAGGTTCTGCCGCGTGAGCCAGATAAGTGATTGATAAAAACGATAGGCAGACAAGAACAAACCCACACAACTTTTTAACAACACCCATGCTAACTCCTTGACTGAATACTAAAGCATCACTTGAAAGCCACTACTTGATAAGCATTAGAGTAATTTGTCTCGCTCTCTAAACCCTAGCAAATACAAAATTCCATCCAACCCAAGAGTAGAAATTGAATGCTCTGCTGAAGCCTTCACTAAAGGCTTAGCGCGGAAGGCTACACCTAAACCAGCAACACTCAACATAGGTAAGTCATTAGCACCATCGCCCACCGCAATTACTTGCTCAAGTGCAATACCTTCTTGTTGGGCGAGCATCGCCAACAACTCGGCTTTGCGTTGGCCATCGACTACTACACCTTTGACTTCGCCCGTGACTTTGCCATCCACAATATCCAACTCGTTGGCATACACATAATCTATACCGAGTTTATTTTGCAAGAAGCGCCCAAAATAATTAAAGCCGCCCGATAAAATAGCAGTTTTGTAGCCGAGCTTTTTTAGCGACGAAATTAATTTTTCGGCACCTTCGTTCAAACGCAAGTTTTCTGCGATGCCCGCCAATACAGTTTCATCCAAACCTTTTAACAGCGCCATACGCGCAGCAAAGCTTTGTTTGAAATCCAACTCACCGCGCATAGCGGCTTCGGTAATTTCTGACACTTGTTCACCTACACCGGCTGCTTTTGCCAACTCATCAATGACTTCAGCATCGATCAGTGTTGAATCCATATCGAAACACACGAGGCGACGATTGCGGCGATAAACCGTATCGCGCTGGAAAGCGATATCAATATTTAAACGTGCAGACAAATCCATAAAATCGGAACGTAGTGCAGCAACATTCGCAGGCATACCGCGCACTGAAAATTCTACGCAGGCGCTATTGGTATTTTCGACTTCGCCCTTTAATACATCCAAAGCGACGCGACCCGACAAGCGATTAATACTATCGATATTTAAACCGTGTTTAGAGGTAATCGCCGTTAACTCGGCAATTTGTGCGGCCGATACTTGACGTGCAAGCAGCGTGACTATGTGGCGAGTTTTACCCTGCTGCTCTACCCAATGGGCATAATTATCGTTACTGATAGTTTGGAAACGAACCTGAATACCCAAGGGCGCAGTGCACTGTTCAATGTCGTTTTCCAACTGCGCGCGTATATCACCGCCCAATTGCAGCTCCACCAAAATCCCCAAGGCAAGAGTATCGTGAATTACCGCTTGGCCTATATCCAACACATTAGCGTTATGCGCCGCAAGCACTTTGCTGATCGCGCGCGTCACACCCGGCTTATCCACACCCGATGCATTAATCAATAAAATACTGTTCACTGGTTACTCCACAGCTTGTGCTTTCAAAAGGCATCCACCATAAAAAGCAGCGTTTGTTTGATGCGCGGCATTCTAGCGTAAGTCGCACCTAAGCACCTACAGCAATCAAGCTCGAACACCTACAGAAATAAGGGCAATTAGGCTAGAATGGCCGCCATTAGCGAAGCCTGCAAACTTCAACACCAATCATCACGGGTTTACAAATCACGGACTGATCCAATAAACACAGATTACTGAGAGCCAAATGTCACTGTTAAGCCAATACCGCACCTATCCTCAACTTAGCTTATGCAGTGCGCTCTTGTTCGTGCTGGGCTTGATGGGCGCAATCTTCTATTTATACAACGCCGACCGCAATCAAGAAGCCAGCGTTGAACGCTATGGCCATATTTTAGCCACCAGCACAGCTCGCCAAGCGGTTGATGCCACCCTCAATCAAGACAAAGTCAGCTTGCAAGCTATTCTGTTAGAAGTGGGGCAATACCCCAATGTGGTTGGCGCTAGCCTGCGCAACGTAGACAACAAACTTTTAGTGCAAAGCGGTTACAAACCCAATCAACCCATTCACGGGAAACGTTACAACTTTACCGCACCAGTTGCCTTACACAACAATGTTGCTGGCTACTTGGAAATCACTTTAGAAGTGCCCCGCCGCACTGTACACGACGAGTTCTTTTTGATCTGCTGGGCTGCTGCCGTAACCGCCTGCTTACTGATGATTTGGTGGTCCATACACCGCCGCTGGTGGAGCGCATTACGCGATAAAATCCCGAGCGCAGATCAAATCATGACTGCCGTGGTCGATAAAATCCCCACTATTGCCGAAGCAGAACAAGAAACTCAGCCAGAACCAGAAGTGCCCGCAGCCCCCAAAAAAGTATCCGTACGCTTAAGCTTGCACATTGTTAACCTCAGTAAGTTGCATCAGCAATTAAATAGCGAGGGATTTAACAGTGTTGTGCGCCGCTTTGAAAAACAGTTGCAAGGCTTGCTCAGCCTTTACAGTGGCCAACGTCAATTGTTATCGGGGGATACACTCTTAATAGACTTCTTCGGTGAAGAATTTCACGAATGCAGTTTCCGCGCGGTGTGTTGCGCGCAAATTCTCACCAACATGGCAGCGCGTAATCCCAGCCCAAGATTGCAACTTGCAGCGGCGATTCAACCACTACCAGAAGCGCCGCAATCTGCAGGCTGTGCCCTGGTGAAAGAATTTTTAGTGCAACATAACAACACGCTCACGCCCAACAAAAATGAAATTTTGGTGAATGGCAGTTTGTTAGATACAGTTTTGCAACACCACGCCGAGTTCGATGTAAACTCCGGCAAGCTAATTCAAATTAAGGCACCTTACAGCGAGTATGTGAGCAAACAGGAAGAGCAGCTACTGCTTAGACAGTAGCTGCCAAGATGTAAATAATTGCGCCCGCTCTGACCGGATGGCACGGACCAAACTCTTCGCCTTCATTCACAAATCTGTAACCTTCCGATCATCTGCCTGTCATTTATTAGTCATAGCCTTGTAGGAAATCTAGCCTACAAGGTGCGACTTCATGCTCAACATCGAACAATCTGTTATCGATAAATTCCCAGGCTTTGCCGATCAATCGCCGCTTATCCGCAACTCCACATTATCTATTTTACGTAAGCTCACCCGCGAGCAAGAAATCAATAGCTTCTTGCGCGAGCACCAAGGTGTTACCGGCATAGATTTTATTGATCGCATTTTTGATTATTTCAATTTTAGCTACAGCATTTCCCAGCGCGACCGTGACAACATCCCCTCTCATGGACGAGTCATTATTGTTGCCAATCACCCCATAGGTTCGTTGGACGGTTTAGCACTGTTGCGTTTAGTAAGCGAAGTACGCCGTGATGTAAAAATCGTCGCCAACGATATGCTGATGGCCTTTGAGCCACTGCACGATTTATTGTTGCCGCTCGACAATATGACTCGCGGAGCCTACAAACAAAGCTACAAAAATATTGTTCAGGCACTGAGCGACGAGCAGGCGATTATTATTTTTCCTGCAGGCGAAGTCTCGCGCGCTAGCCCGCAAGGTATTCGGGATGGTAAATGGCAAGCGGGCTTTTTACATTTTGCACGCAAAGCCAAAGCGCCGATTTTGCCGATTTTTGTTTCCGCTAAAAACTCGCTGCTGTTCTATACCACCTCAATGATTTTTAAGCCGCTAGCCACGGCATTGCTCGCACACGAAATGTTTAATAAGCGCTCCGCAGAAATTAAATTTCGCGTGGGTGAAGCTATTCCGCATCACGCACTGGAATCTAATCAACTTGCCGATAAAGCTTTGGTAAAACGCCTTAAGAAACATCTCTATAAAATCGGTAAAGGCAAAAAATCCATTTTCGTTACCGAAAAAACTATCGCTCACCCGGAGGATAGCGGTGCCATAAAAAAGGAATTAAAAACAGCAGAGCTAATTGGTAGCACACGCGACAATCACAAAATATTTTTATGCCGTTATGAAGACCACCCCACCGTACTGCGTGAAATTGGCCGCCTGCGCGAACACACATTTCGCAAAGTGGGCGAAGGCACCGGCAGCCGCCGCGATTTAGATAAGTACGATCACTACTATCGTCACTTGGTCTTGTGGGATGAAGATAAGCTCACCATTGCGGGTGCTTATCGCTTGGGAGAAGTGAATAAAATTCTCCATAAAAAAGGCGTGAAAGGTTTATATACGGCGGATTTATTTGACTATCACCCAACGGCAACCCCTTACCTAGAACAAGCCTTAGAGTTAGGCCGCAGCTTTGTTCACCCTAATTACTGGGGCAAAGCGAGCTTAGACTATTTATGGCAAGGATTAGGCGCTTACTTACAACATCACCCAGAAATTCGTTATGTGCTTGGCCCCGTAAGCATGAGTGCGCACTACCCTAAAAACTTGCGCGATGCCTTGGTTTATTATTATGAGCGTTACTATTCGGCTGCAGGTTTGAACAATGCTGAAACACTTGCGGACGCTAAACATCCCCATGAAATAGACGAAGACGAATTAATTTATTTGCAGCAGCAATTCTCTGGTTTAAATCGCGAACAAGGCTTTGAAGTTTTACAGAAAAAATTCAGCACGCAAGACCATAAAATCCCCGTGCTGTTTAAACAATACGCAGCACTCTATGAAGATGGCGGCTATCAGTTACTCGCCTTCAGTGTAGACAGCGAATTTGGCAACTGTGTAGACGGTTTATTTATGGGCGATTTAACCCTAATGAAAGCGGCGAAACGTTCACGTTATATCCCATCAAATGCGGGCTAAACCCAGAGTAGAATTTCTGTCATAACCCACTTCATGGTAAGCTCGCATCATTAAAAACGATACGAGCTTACCCATGCATATTCATATCCTCGGCGTCTGCGGCACCTTTATGGGCAGCCTCGCGCAACTCGCCAAAGCCCTAGACCACCGCGTTACCGGCAGCGATGCCAACGTTTACCCGCCCATGAGCACCCAGCTAGAACAAGCGGGCATAGAACTCATGCAAGGCTTTGACCCAGCGCACCTACAACCCGCACCCGATTTAGTAATCATCGGCAACGCCATGAGCCGTGGCAACCCAGCGGTGGAATACGTGCTCAACCAAGGCATAGCCTATACCTCTGGCCCGCAATGGCTGCGCGATCATGTACTGCAAGGCAAATGGGTATTGGCCGTTGCTGGCACCCACGGCAAAACCACCACTAGCTCAATGCTTGCGTGGATTTTAGAATACGCAGGCATGGCACCTGGCTATTTAATTGGCGGCGTGACTAAAAACTTTCCCACCTCTGCGCGCTTGGGCGACACGCCCTTTTTTGTGGTGGAAGCCGATGAATACGACAGCGCATTTTTTGATAAGCGCTCCAAATTTGTTCACTACAATGCGCGCACAGTTATTTTAAATAATTTGGAATTTGATCACGCCGATATTTTCCCAGACCTCGCTGCGATTCAAAAACAATTTCACCATTTAGTGCGCACAGTGCCCAACAATGGCTTATTGATTTCACCCAGCAATGACAAAGCACTTGCAGAAGTTATCGCACAAGGCTGCTGGACACCGCAGCAACAATTTTCGGTAATTAATGAAGCAGAAATATCCGTAAATAATCCTGCCGAATGGCAAGCGCCTAATCCAGAATGGCAAGCAAAGCTGTTAGCTGCCGACGGTTCTTCATTTACCGTGTTGCATAACGGCGAAGAAATCGCACAGGTCAATTGGGAACAAACGGGCATTCACAACGTAAACAATGGTTTAGCGGCAATGATCGCTGCGCGCCATGTCGGCGTAACGCCTGAACACTCTGCAAAAGCCTTGGAACAATTTGCCGGCGTAAAGCGCCGTATGGAATGCTTGGCAGATGTGCATAGCGTAAAAGTATACGATGACTTTGCGCACCACCCCACGGCGATCAAAACGACCCTTGCAGGCTTACGTGCAAAAGTGGGCGACGAAAAAATTATCGCCATTATTGAACCGCGCTCAAACACCATGCGAATGGGTGTGCATAAAAATGCACTCAACAAAAGTGTTACTGATGCCGACGATGTACTTTGGTATCAACCCGCCAAT
>DAOORH010000078.1:0-10714 GCA_035389145.1 Cellvibrio sp. | reverse complement strand
CCGTAGGCAATCGCTTGTTCAGAGTGGAAAGTACCTTGCGCACCGGTAAAACCCTGGCAAATTACTTTGGTGTCTTTGTTAATTAGAACGCTCATTTCATCACCCCTTATTGGTTCGCAGCGGCTGCAACAACTTTCTTGGCAGCGCCAGTCAAGTCGGTATCAGCGATAATGTTCAGGCCACTTTCGGTCAGCACTTTCGCACCAATCTCAGCGTTGTTACCTTGCAAACGAACAACAACAGGAACTTTTACGCCTACTTCTTTAACCGCACCGATTACGCCTTCTGCGATCATGTCGCAACGTACGATACCGCCGAAGATGTTGATGAACACAGCTTTAACTGCATCGTCAGACAAAATGATTTTGAATGCTTCAACAACGCGTTCTTTGGTTGCGCCGCCGCCTACATCGAGGAAGTTAGCAGGTTGGCCACCGTGCAATTTAACGATGTCCATGGTACCCATCGCCAAACCAGCGCCGTTAACCATACAACCAATATCGCCACCGAGAGCAACATAGTTCAATTCCCAAGCAGCAGCATGAGCTTCACGCGCATCTTCTTGAGTTGGGTCTTGCATAGCTTTCAATTCTGGGTGACGGTACAAAGCGTTGCCATCGATAACCAGTTTTGCGTCCAAGCAGTGCAAGTCGCCCGCTGGAGTGATAACCAATGGGTTAACTTCCAACAACGCCAAATCTTTTTCTTTGAACAACAGTGCGAGGCCCAAGAAAATTTTCACGAATTGGTTGATTTGCTTGCCTTCCAAACCAAGTTTAAATGCCAAATCGCGACCTTGGTATGGCTGTGCGCCTACCAATGGATCTACTGCAACTTTCAGAATTTTTTCTGGAGTTTCGTGTGCAACTTTCTCGATCTCAACACCACCTTCGGTAGAGGCCATGAATACGATGCGACGGCTTGAACGGTCAACTACAGCGCCCAAGTACAATTCTTTAGCGATGTCAGTACAGGTTTCAACCAAAATACGGCTTACTGGTTGGCCCTTCTCGTCAGTTTGGTAGGTCACCAAATTCTTGCCCAACCACTTTTCAGCGAATGCGCGAATGTCTTCTTTGCTCTTCACTAACTTAACGCCGCCCGCTTTACCGCGGCCACCAGCGTGAACTTGAGCTTTAACGACGAACATATCGCCGCCAATTGTGTCTGCAGCTGCAACAGCTTCTTCAACGGTTGCGGCAGCAATGCCTTTAGAGACTGGCAAGCCATATTGGGCAAACAACTGCTTACCCTGATACTCGTGCAAATTCATGGTGTTGTTCCATTTGACGAAGTTGAACATGTGTTATTAGGTAGACATGTCAACTGGGGTTATCGATGGCGAACTGACCTTTTGAGTCAGCCGCCGCCTGTGATGAGAACTCTACGGGACTCTTGTTCTTTTTTGCTTAGCGCTTCTTCTTGTTGGCAATGTGAATGGCGTGGCCATGCACAGCCAATGCTGCTTCATGAATAGTTTCAGACAAGGTTGGGTGACCAAACACCATCATGCCTAAATCTTCTGCACTGGAACCGAACTCCATTGCAATCGCAACTTGCTGAACCAAATCGGCTGCGCTTGGGCCAACAATATGGGCGCCAAGAATACGATCAGTTACAGCGTGAGCAATAATTTTTACCAAGCCTTGAGTTTCGTTGGCAGCCATAGCGCGGCCAGAGGCTGCGAATGGGAAAGTACCCACATTGTAAGGCTCGCCAGAGGCTTTAATTTGCTCTTCTGTTTTACCAACAGAGGCAACTTCTGGGTGGGTGTAAATCACGTTAGGGATAATATCGTAATTCATTTGGGTCTTCTGGCCTGCGATACGCTCAGCAACCATTACACCTTCTTCTGAACCTTTATGCGCGAGCATTGGGCCGCGAACTACATCGCCAATTGCCCAAACGCCGGGAGCGTTGGTTGCGCAGAATTCGTTAACGAAAATGAAACCACGTTCATCCAAATTAACGCCGCTATCGCCAGCCAACAAGTTTTCGGTGAATGGACGACGACCAACACAAACGATCAACTTATCAAACGTTTCTTGTTGTTCTTTGCCATCTTTATCAAGGAAAGTCACAGTCACTTCTTTACCGTTTACTTTAGAACCGGTAACGCGTGAGCTGGTGCGAATATCCAAACCTTGTTTGGTCAGAATTTTTTGCGTTTCTTTTGCGATTTGTTGATCCATGATTGCCAAGAAACTATCGAGAGCTTCGAGCACAACCACTTTAGAACCGCAACGATTCCAAACAGAACCCAGCTCCAAACCAATTACGCCCGCGCCGATCACACCGAGACGCTTGGGCACTTCGGTGAATTCCAATGCGCCAGTAGAGTTAACAATAACGTCGTTATCTACAGGTGCTGGTGGTATATTAATGGGGCTAGAACCGGAAGCCAAAATAACGTTTTCAGCTTCGTATACAGTAACTTTGCCATCAAAGTCAGTGACTTCTACTTTTTTGCCAGCCAACAATTTACCAGTACCAAACAAGCTAGTAACACCGTTCGCTTTAAACAAACCAGCGATACCGCCAGTCAAATTTTTAATGATTTGGTTTTTACGCGCAATCATCGAAGAAACATTGAGTTCTACGCCTGAAGTGGTAATACCGTGAACACCTAAATCATCTTTAGCTTCATGGTATTTGTAAGAGCTATCAAGCAATGCTTTAGAAGGAATGCAACCTACGTTCAAGCAAGTGCCGCCGTTAACGCCCTTGCCTTCTTCGTTTTTCCACTTCTCAACACACGCGGTTTTCAAACCTAATTGTGCGGCACGGATGGCAGCAACATAACCCGCTGGGCCAGAACCGATAACTATCACATCAAATTTTTCAGACATAATTTGTTCCTACTTTTAATTGGCTAGTATTTTACTAGCTGCAATTTATTAATTTCGATTAACACCTTGTGAGCACTAATCATTTACATAAAAAAACGCTCTTAGGTTACCAAGAGCGTTTCAAATAAAATTAAATCTCTAGCAAAATGCGCGCTGGATCTTCGAGCAAATCTTTAATTGCTACGAGGAATTGCACTGCATCTTTACCATCCAACAAACGATGGTCATAAGACAAGGCCAAATACATCATTGGTAAAATTTCTACTTTGCCGTTAACAGCCATTGGGCGCTCTTGAATTTTGTGCATGCCCAAAATTGCAGCTTGTGGCAAATTCAAAATTGGCGTTGATAACAAAGAACCGAAAGTACCACCATTGGTGATAGTGAAAGTGCCACCAGACATTTCTTCAATGCCCAATTTGCCATCACGTGCACGCAAACCAAAATCGCGAATGGTATTTTCGATACCGGCCAAGCTCATGCTTTCTGCGTTGCGCAATACCGGAACTACCAAACCTTTGTCAGTTGATACTGCAACGCCGATATCTTGGTAACCGTGGTAAACAATATCGTTGTTATCGATAGACGCGTTCACCGCAGGGAAACGACGCAAGGCTTCTGCAGCCGCCTTTACAAAGAAACTCATAAAGCCCAAGCGAGTGCCACCGTGGGTTTTTTCGAATTGATCTTTATATTTCGCACGCAGTGCCATAATCGGCGCCATGTTCACTTCGTTAAAAGTAGTGAGCATTGCAGTGGTGTTAGATGCTTCGAGCAAACGTTCAGCAATACGCTTACGCAAGCGAGTCATTGGTACGCGTTTTTCTACGCGATCGCCAGTTGCTTCAAGTGCAGCTACTGGAGCAGCAACACTTGCTGCGGGCGCTGCAGCTGGAGCAGATTTCACATGATTAGCAACATCTTCTTTCAACACGCGACCGCCTTTGCCAGTGCCATCAACAGCTGCGGTGTTTACATTTTTTTCATCAGCCATTTTGCGTGCAGCTGGATTAACTAATTTCTCAGCGCTTGCAGCGGCGGCTGGTGCGGCAGCAGCAACTGGAGCGGCTGCAGCTGCAGCAACAGCACCTTCAACAAATATGGCAATGACTTCATTGCTCATAATAGTGTCGCCTTCGCCTTTAATAATTTCAGCGAGACTACCATCAGCCGGTGCAACAACTTCTAAAACCACTTTATCGGTTTCGATATCAACGATTAATTCATCGCGTTTTACCGCTTCGCCCGGCTTCTTGTGCCAAGTCGCGATGGTGCCGTCAGCTACTGATTCGGGGAATGTTGGGGCTTTAATTTCAATACTCATTACTATTCCTTCTCTCTCGGCTTGGGGAAATTTGTTAGTTAATTACGCTGAAACTCTCTCTCAGAGAGGGAGAGTCAGCGCCAGATTTACAAAACGATTTTGTTCTTCAATGTGTGCTGACATGTAACCGCCCGCAGGTGCAGCCGACGCTTCACGACCCACATATTCCAAATACAAACTTGGGTAAAGCTCGTGCGCCATACGACGTAAATGGTGCTGACTGCTATACCAAGCGCCTTGGTTCATAGGCTCTTCTTGGCACCACGCAATGCTCTTCACATTTCTGTATTTGCTAAGAATATTTTTCAGTTCAACATCTGGGAACGGATACAACTGTTCTAAACGGATGAAGGCAACATTCTCTTGCTTGCGTTCAGCGCGCTCTTCGAACAAAGTGTAATAAACCTTGCCGCTGCACAAAATTAAACGCTCAACTTTGCTTGGGTCAGCTGCATCATCAATCACGTTTTGGAATTGGCCATTCGCCAATTCTTCCAAGGTCGATGTCGCTAATTTATGACGCAACAAAGATTTCGGGCTCATCACAATCAACGGACGACGCATTGGGCGAATAGCCTGACGACGCAACATATGGAACACTTGCGCCGGCGTTGATGGAATACAAACCTGAATATTGTGCTCAGCACACAACTGCATAAAACGCTCTAAACGTGCAGAGGAGTGTTCTGGGCCTTGGCCTTCATAACCGTGTGGCAACAACATAGTCAAGCCGCACAGACGACCCCACTTGTGCTCACCAGAAGTAATGAACTGATCGATAACCACTTGCGCACCGTTAGCGAAGTCACCAAATTGCGCCTCCCAAATTACCAAGCCCTTCGGCGCAGTAGTTGCGTAGCCGTATTCAAAGGCCAATACCGCTTCTTCTGACAAGTAAGAATCGTACAAATCAAATCTTGGTTGGTCGGCGTTAAGGTTCGCAATAGGTGTATAGGACTGGCCGTCTTTCTGGCTGTGAACTACTGCATGGCGATGTGAAAAAGTGCCACGACCAACATCTTGTCCGGTCATACGAATTTCATAACCTTGCTCGAGCAAGGTTGCGTAAGCCAAGGTTTCAGCCATGCCCCAGTTTAGCGGCAATGCACCGCCCGCCATTTTACGGCGATCTTCGTAAATTTTTTCAACTTGTTTTTGCACCACAATGCCGTCGGGAATTTCGAGCATTTTGTTGGCAACAGTTTGCAATGCTTTTAAATCCATACCAGTATTGGCAGGCGTTAACCAGTCGTGGCCAATGTAAGGAGACCAATCCACAAACAATGAACGATCCGGCTCGTTGACCAAACCACTAGCAACGTGCTCACCGCGATCCAACGCAGCGCGGTAATTAGTCGTCAAATCATCAGCTGCTGTTTGCGACAACAGGTTCGCAGCCACTAATTTTTCAGCATACAAAGTGCGCGTGGTTTTTTGATTGCGTATAATTTGATACATCAATGGCTGAGTGGCTGAGGGCTCGTCAGTTTCATTGTGACCGCGACGACGGTAGCAAACCAAATCGATCACTACGTCTTTCTTAAATTCGTAACGGTAATCAACAGCTAATTGCGCAACAAACAATACTGCTTCTGGATCATCCCCATTCACATGGAAAATTGGGCACTCGATCATTTTAGCAACGTCGGTGCAGTACTCTGTTGAGCGCGCATCTTCGCGTTTGTTGGTGGTAAAACCCACTTGGTTGTTGATCACAATATGCAATGTACCGCCGGTGCCATAAGCGCGAGTTTGAGACATTTGGAATGTCTCCATGACTACGCCTTGACCCGCAAAAGCAGCATCACCATGCACATTAATCGGTACAACTTTCGCGCCGGTTTTGTCTTTACGACGATCCTGACGCGCGCGTACTGAACCTTCAACTACGGGCGATACAATTTCCAAATGCGATGGGTTAAACGCCATGGCCAAGTGCAATTCACCCCCGGGCGTCATCAAGTTTGATGAGAAGCCTGAGTGATATTTCACATCGCCCGAAGTATTCAATGAACGCTTGCCATCAAACTCGGCGAATAATTCTGCAGGGTTTTTACCAAACACGTTAACCAATGCATTCAAACGACCGCGGTGCGCCATGCCCAATACAATTTCTTTCGCACCATAGGTGCCGGAGCGTTTTACCAACGCATCAACGAGCGGAATAAAACTCTCGCCACCTTCCAAACCGAAACGTTTAGTACCAGGGTATTTACTGTCTAAGTGACGTTCCAAACCTTCTGCAGCAGTTAGGCGCTCTAATAGAGCCAAACGTTGCTCTTTACTAAACTCGGGCTTTGAACGAACACTTTCGAGTCGCTGTTGTAACCATTGCTTTTCAGCTAATGGCGTAATGTGCATGATCTCTGCGCCGATGTGTCCGCAATACGTCTGCTCTAGAGCATCTACAATTTCGCGTAATGTTGCTTCTTCTTTCCCAATAAAAAGATTACCGGTGTTGAACACCGTATCTAAATCTGCATTGGTAAGCCCATTAAAGGAAAGCTCCAAATCAGGCACAGGGTCGCGTTGCATCAACCCCAATGGATCAAGCTGAGCTTTTTGATGGCCACGGAAGCGGTAGAAACCTATGAGCTGCAAGACTTTAACTTGCTTGCGCTCGTGCTCTGCACTGACAGAGTTTGATGCTGAACCGCCAGCAGCGACTGCGCGCACACGTGATTTACCCAGCTGCTCAAATTGAGCGCGAATAACTGAATGGGGAGTATCTTGGGTCAATACGCCGTTTACACGAGGCAATTGATCGAAATAGTTACGCCATTCTTCAGAAACGGCGTTGGGATTGTGTAAATATGTGTCGTAGAGCTCTTCGACGTATGCAGCGTTCCCACCAGAAATGTGCGAACTACTCCAAAAATGCTCCATGATGCTGTCTTGCATTCCACCCACCTTAATCACGGGGAGTTCAACTATTTAGCCAATCTTGCTGGCCGTGAGTGAACTGAAACCCTGCTATCAACTAGCTATTTAGCTACACAATAACGTCTTTCGCTTGTGGCAAATGACGCCGCTTTTAAGTCGCTATGGTTTAAGTCGTTGCATTTTCAGCCGAAACGACAGGTACAGCGAACAGTTTAGAAGCTTAGCCGCAAAACGCGGCTAAGCCATAAAGATTTTCAAGCTGCAGATACAGAAAAGCGCCACCCCTAGGTAGCGCTCTGTAACAACATGTTTCTGATATGACCTATAGCTCGTGTCGGGTTCAAACCTTTCGGGCATACGGCCACACAGTTTTGGATACCATGGCAGCGGAATACACTGAAAGGGTCATCCAAGTTGGACAGACGTTTTTCTGTCGCTAGGTCGCGGCTATCCGCCAAGAAACGGTAAGCTTGCAACAAACCAGCTGGGCCTATGAACTTATCAGGGTTCCACCAGAAAGATGGGCAGCTCGTTGAACAGCAGGCACAGAGAATACACTCGTACAAACCATCCAACTTTTCACGATCTTCCGGCGACTGCAAACGCTCAATCGCTGGCGCTGGAGTATCGTTTTGCAAGTATGGTTCGATTTTCTTGTATTGATCGTAGAACTGAGTCATGTCTACCACCAAGTCGCGGATAACCGGCAAACCTGGGAGCGGGCGCAACACCAATTTATTGCTGCCGTTGGTGGCTTCAGAAATCGGCTTGATACAGGCCAAACCGTTCTTACCATTAATGTTCATACCGTCTGAACCGCACACACCTTCACGGCATGAACGGCGATACGCGAGACTTTCGTCTTTTGCTTTCAACAGCTCTAGCACATCCAACACCATCAAATCTTTGCCCTGAGTGTCTATCTCATAGGCTTTCATATAGGGCGCTGCATCGGTGTCAGGATTGTAGCGATAGATTTCGACTTTTAACATTTCTCTGCTCCCCGATTAGTAAACGCGTTTCTTTGGTTCAAACGCTTCCATTGTGTGTGGTTTAAAATTAACCGCACGCTTGGTAACACGCTTATCGCCAGGGAAATACAGTGAGTGACACAACCAATTAACATCGTCACGATCTTCAAAGTCGTCACGCGCATGAGCACCGCGCGATTCTTTGCGCTCTTCAGCCGCAATGGCCGTTGCTTCTGCTACTTCTAGCAAATTCTGCAATTCCAAAGCTTCAATACGTGCAGTATTGAACGCATTGCTCTTGTCGGTGATCGAAACGTTTTCTATGCGTTTGCGCAGCTCTGCCAATTGCGCAATACCTTTTTGCATAAACTCGCCTTTGCGGAAAACGCCAAAGTAGTTTTGCATAATGGTTTGTAATTCTTTACGCAGAACCGCAGCACTCTCGCCTGACGTAGAAGCATTCAACTTATTAAGACGAGCCATAGCACGCTCAATATCAGCCGGGGTAGCGTTGAGTTGTTCGATGCCCTCACGCAGCATTTTTTCAATATGCAAACCAGCCGCGCGACCAAATACAACCAAATCGAGCAGTGAGTTACCGCCTAAGCGATTGGCGCCATGAACGGATACACAAGCAGCTTCACCACAGGCAAATAAACCTGGAACAACCGACTCATTGCCATCTTGATCTTGAGTTAGCGCTTGCCCGTTAATGTTGGTGGGAATACCACCCATCATATAATGGCAAGTTGGCACTACAGGAATTGGCTCTTTAACAGGGTCTACGTGAGCAAAGGTACGAGAAAGTTCGCAAATACCTGGTAGCTTGCTTTCAAGAACTTCTTCACCCAAGTGATCTAACTTCAACAACACGTGATCACCGTTTGGACCACAGCCGTTACCGGCAAGAATTTCCAAAACCATTGAACGCGCAACAACGTCACGGCCAGCAAGGTCTTTCGCATTAGGAGCATAACGCTCCATAAAACGCTCGCCGTTTTTATTGATGAGGTAACCACCTTCACCACGACAGCCTTCAGTCACCAGTGTACCCGCGCCAGCAATACCGGTTGGGTGGAACTGCCACATCTCGATATCTTGTACTGGGAAACCCGCACGCAACGCCATGCCAATGCCATCACCAGTGTTGATGTGTGCATTCGTCGTGGAGGCATAAATGCGGCCTGCTCCACCGGTAGCAATAACAGTCGCTTTGGACTTCACATAAACGGTTTCGCCGTCTTCGATGTTAATGGCGATAACACCCACCACAGCACCGTCGGCATTTTTAACCAAATCAACTGCAAACCACTCGTTTAAAAATACAGTGTTGCTTTTGATATTGCCTTGATAAAGGGTGTGCAATAACGCATGACCCGTACGGTCTGCCGCTGCGCAAGTACGAGCTGCCTGACCGCCTTCACCAAAGTTTTTAGATTGACCGCCGAATGGGCGTTGATAAATACGGCCTTCTTCGGTACGAGAGAATGGTAAACCCATGTGCTCCAATTCAAATACGGCTTCTGGGCCAACTGAACACATATATTCAATAGCGTCTTGGTCGCCGATGTAATCTGACCCTTTTACGGTGTCATACATATGCCAGCGCCAATCGTCTTGCGGATCTGCACTGGCAATCGCACAGGTGATGCCACCTTGTGCAGAAACAGTGTGCGAACGAGTGGGGAATACTTTAGTAATTACTGCTGTTTTGTAGCCGGATTGCGCTAGTTGCAAAGCTGCGCGCATACCTGCACCGCCGCCGCCAATCACAATGCCATCAAACGAAATCGTGCGAATACTAGCCATTATTTAAAACCCCAGAGTATTTCGATGCCCCATACCAGGTAGGTTATTGCAACGCCACCCAATACCATTTGCGCAAAAATACGCAGCACAGTCGCCTTGCTGCCCATCAAACGCTCAGTCAAATAATCTGTTAACACTGCCCACAAACCAATCCACGCGTGGCTAATAAAAGAAAGCAGAGTCACAAAACTAAATACACGAACCCAAAGCTGGCCAAACAAGGCGCTCCATTGTTCGTAGGTAAGATCGGGATTGAGTGCGATATAAACCGCAAGAAATATAACGTAGGCCGCCATAACCACAGCGCCAACGCGTTGAATTAACCAGTCGTAAAGGCCGCTGCGACCAAAACTTGTTACTGAAGTTACCATACCCAAACTCCTATCAATGCAATTGATACAAAGGCAATTACAAACGCAATCTTAGCGCCCAACTGGCCGCCCTTGAGGCTTTCGCCCACGCCGAAATCCATAATCAAATGACGAATCCCCATTACCATGTGATAAGCCAAACCGGCTAACACAACGAATAATACGAATTTGCAGATGGGGTTGGATGAAACATCACGTACGGCAGCAAAACTTTCTTGTGAATCCAAGCTTGAATCGAGCATCCACAACAAAAAAGCCATACCTGCAAAGAGCAGAATGCCTGATACGCGGTGAAAGAAAGAAGCAAAGCCAGTGATAGGAAGTTTGATGGTAGATAGATCGAGGTTGACAGGTCTTTTCTTGTTCACGGTTTAAGTCACCTTTTTAGCCGCTGTTTACAGCGGTTGATAGCCCATTGAGGCAGGTTATTTAAGAATGAGCACCAGCATTCGCAAAAATGATTGTTTTTGGGGCATCGCTGAAGCATCCTGCAAGTCGCGCAGCATT